>CBDUCW010000215.1:0-4390 GCA_965365745.1 uncultured Trueperaceae bacterium | reverse complement strand
TGACGGTCGTCGAGCCCACCTCGAACGGCATCGGAAGCGACGCCTTCTGCATCCTCTGGGACGGCGAACGGCTGGTCGGGCTCAACGCCTCCGGGCGCAGCCCCCGCGGGCTCGACGTCGGTCGATTCGAGGGGCTCGACGCGATGCCGAACCTGGGCTGGGACACCGTCACGGTGCCGGGGGCCCCGTCGGCGTGGGTCGCTCTGTCCGAGCGCTACGGGCGCTTGCCCCTCGAGCACGTCGCCGCCCCGGCGGTCCGCTACGCCCGCGAGGGTTTCCTCGTGTCGCCCATCACGGCGCGCGCCTGGGCGTCGGCGCCGACGCGCTACGGGTCGCGGGCCGACTTCGCCGCGGCCTTCCTGCCCGACGGGCGCGCTCCCGAACCCGGCACGCGCTGGCGCTTTCCCGCGCAGGGCGACACGCTGCAGGCGATCGCCGAGACCGGCGGCGAGGCCTTCTACCGCGGCCCCCTGGCCGAGGCGATCGTCGCCCATGCGCGGCGCGAGGGGGGCGCGATGGCGCTCGAGGATCTCGCCGAGCACGCGCCGATGTGGGTCGAGCCGATCCACGCCGATCTGCCGACGCCGTTCGGCCACGTTCGGCTCCACGAGATTCCGCCCAACGGCCAGGGGCTCGCCGCCCTCCTCGCGCTGGGCATCCTGCGCCACACCGAGGTGCTCGAACTCGAGGTCGACGGTCCCGACTGGCTGCACCTGCAGTTGGAGGCGATGAAGCTCGCCTTCGCCGACGCCCACCGCTACGTGGCCGATCCGGAGCACCTCGACGTCGCTCCCGCGGCCCTGCTCGACGACGACTACCTCGCCTCCCGGGCGGCCGGCATCGACCGCAGCGTTGCCCAGGACCCGAGCCACGGCCGCCCGCCCGACGGCGGCACCGTGTACTTGACCACCGCCGACGCCGAGGGGCGCATGGTGAGCTTCATCCAGTCGAACTACCGCGGCTTCGGATCTGGTGTCGTGGTGCCGGGCACCGGGATCAGCCTCCAGAACCGCGGCGCCGGATTCACGCTCGAGCCGGGGCATCCGAATCGCCCCGCCGGCGGGAAGCGCCCGTTCCACACGATCATTCCCGGGTTCGTGACGCGCGACGGCGCGCCTGCCCTGAGCTTCGGCGTGATGGGCGGACCGATGCAGCCGCAGGGCCATCTGCAGATGGTGCTGCGCATCTTCGGCCACGGGCAGAACCCGCAGGCGGCCTCGGACGCGCCCCGCTGGCGCGTGTACGAGGGGCGATCCGTCTCCATCGAGCACGGCTTCGCGGCGGCGACGCTCGAGGCCCTGGCCGAGCGCGGCCACGACATCTCGCACGTCGCACCCGATGCGAGCTTCGGCTTCGGCGGGGCGCAGCTCATCGCCCGGCTCGAGGGCGGCTACCTGGCCGCCTCGGACTCCCGCAAGGACGGGCAGGCCGTCGGCTTCTGAGCCAACGCGCGTGCCGGGACCCGTGGGCACCCGCGCGCTCGCGCGTCCGATCCGTGCTTGCTGGCCAACACGGCGACCGCGGGCCGAGTGCCATGGTCACGTGAAACGAACCGATCCACGACGGCCCACGGGCCGATGGAGGAACCTTCCATGAGCGAGCAAGCAACCACCACTCCGCAGGCGAGCGACGGCAGCACCGTCCGCGTGCACTACACGGGCAAGCTCGAAGACGGCACCGTCTTCGACAGCAGCGAAGGCCGCGACCCGCTCGAGTTCACGATCGGCGCGGGGCAGGTCATCCCCGGCTTCGAACGTGCCGTCGACGGCATGACCGTGGGCGAATCGCGCGCTGCGCGCATCGAGGTCGACGACGCCTACGGGCCGCGCCGCGACGACCTGCTGATGGAGATCGAAAGGGAACAGATCCCCGACGACATCGACGTCGAGGTCGGCAGCCGCCTGCAGCTGACGAACCAGGACGGCCGCGCCGTCCCGGTCACCGTCACCGAGGTGGGCGACGCCACCGTCACGCTCGACGCCAACCACCCGCTGGCCGGCGAAGACCTGCAGTTCGAACTCGAACTCGTCTCGGTCGCCTGACCGCAGCACCCCAGAGGTGAGTCGAGCGCCGTCCGTTCCGCCGGACGGCGCTCGTCGTTGGGGCGACGGGGACGACGCCGCGGCCCGCGAGGGTGCCGACCGCGAGGCGCTCCTCCAGCGCGTCGACGCCGCCGCCGCGCGCGCCATCGCCGCGGCCGAGACGGTCGACGACGACGGATGGTGGCTGCGGGCCGATCCCTCGCCGGCCCGACGGCCGAACGCGGTGTGGCCCGGCGCAGGCGGCCACGATCCGCTCGATGCGAAGCTCGCCCGGGCCGTTTCCTTCGCTTCGGGGCGGGGGCGGGCGCTGCGGGTGCAGGTGGGTGCTGCGGCTCGACCCGACGGCCTCGACGCCGCGCTCGCGTCGCGCGGCTTCGTGCGGGAGTCCGGCGCGGAGTTCCGGGTCGCGTCTGCCGAGCGGGTGCACGCCGCGGCCGAATCCGACGGTGGCTCGACGCTCGGCGGCCGGGTGCGCGTCGAGACCGCGCCGCACATGCACGCCGCGGTCCGCGCCCTGCTGCACCGCTGCGGCATGCCGGGCGGGCACGACGCCGACGGGCGCGACCGAAGGCGCAGCGCGGCCGGGCTCACGGCACGGTACGCGCGGCTGGTGGACGGCCACGGGGCGACGATCGCCGCGGGAACCGTCGTTCTCGACCCCGAGGCCGGGCTCGGCGGCGTCTTCGACGTGGCCACCCGCCCGGACGCGCGCCGGCGCGGCTGGGCGCGGCGCGCGATGCAGGTCCTGGCCGGGCTCGCCCTCGAGGCGTCGATCGACCGTCTCTACCTGCAGTGCGGGGCCGACAACGACGCGGCGCGCCGCTTCTACGACGCGCTCGGCTTCGAGGTGATCGACGTGTACCACTACCGCCGGGCGCCGTCGACAGCCCCGCAGGAGGTCGAAGGCTAGTCCGCGCGGCGCCGCTGCGCACCGCGCACCGAGGCCGTTCGCGATCGCGCTCGCCCGACGGGGCGCTCGCTCAGTACGCGCGGCTCGGGATGCGCGCCTCCTGCAGCACGTGGGACATCTCGAGCGCCTTCGAGGTGCCGATGACGACGCAGTCCTCGGGGTTGTCGGCGACCGACACCGGCAGGCTGGTCACGTCGGCGAGGTAGGCGTCGAGACCGCGGAGGTTGGCCCCCCCGCCGGTCAGGATCACGCCCCGGTCGAGGATGTCGGAGATCAGCTCGGGCGGCGCCTGCTCGAGCACGCGGCGCGCTCCGCCGGCGATCGACTCGAGCGAGGGGCGCAGCGCCTCGACGACGTCGGCGGTCGTGATCGGAACCGAGCGCGGCATCCCGTCGATCAGGTCGCGGCCGCGGACCTCGGTCGAGGCTTCCTGCCCGGCAGCAACCCGGGCCGCGCCGACCTCGCGCTTGATCGCCTCGGCCGTGCGGTCGCCGATCAGCAGGTTGTGGCGCGCCTTCATCCAGGCGACGATCGCGTCGTCGAAGGCGTTGCCGGCGACCCGAAGGCTCTCGGACACCACGATGCCGCCCATCGAGATCACCGCGATGTCGGTCGTGCCGCCGCCGATGTCGACGATCATCGAGCCGATCGGCTCGGCGATGTCGATGCCCGCACCGATCGCACCCGCGATCGGCTCCTCGATCAAGAACGCCTTGCGCGCCCCGATCTCGTTGACCGCCTGGAGCACGGCGCGCCGCTCGACCTCGGTGATGCCCGAGGGCACGCAGACCATGATGTTGGGGCGTAGGAACCGGCCCGGGCCGGTGAGCACCTTGCCGATGAAGGCCTTGAGCATCTTCTCGGTCAGGGTGTAGTCGGCGATCACGCCCTCGTCCATCGGACGCACCGCGACGATGTTGCCCGGCGTGCGGCCCAGCATTCGGTAGGCCTCCTCGCCGACGGCACGCACGTCGGTGGTGTTGCGGACGACGGCGATCACCGCCGGCTCGCGCAGCTGGATCCCCTTGCCCTTGACGTGGATGCGTACGTGCGTGGTTCCGAGGTCGACACCGATCATGAGGGTCACGCTACCAGGGCAGCATGAGAGCTTCGAAGCCCACCGAACGCGGCTCGGGCTGTGGGATGCTGGCACCGCCGACGAAGGGAGGCGCGATGCACGCGATCACGATCGATGCCGACGGAGGTTTGCGCTGGGCCGAGGTACCCGATCCGGTCCCGGGGCCCGGCGACGCCCTCGTCGCGGTCCATGCGGCCGGCGTCAACCGTGCCGATCTCGCCCAGCGCGCCGGGCGCTACCCGCCGCCGGAAGGTGCGAGCGAGATCCTCGGGCTCGAGTGCGCCGGCACGGTGCTCGCGGCGCCGGCGGGGAGTGCCGTCGCCCCCGGCGACCGCGTCTTCGCCCTGCTCGCAGGGGGCG
>CBDUCW010000214.1:0-4420 GCA_965365745.1 uncultured Trueperaceae bacterium | reverse complement strand
CGGACCGCTGTCCGAAGCCCTTGCGGCGGCCGCGCGCGAGCACGGCGTCCTCCTGCTCGCCGGTTCGTTCAACGAGCGACTCGAGCGGCCCGACAAACTCGGCAACACCTGCCTCCTGTTCGGACCCGACGGGGGCGAGATCGCGCGCTACCGAAAGATCCACCTCTTCGAAGCGCAGATCGACGGCGAAGTGATCGCCAACGAGGGCGAACGCAACCTCGCCGGCGACGAACTCGTCGTCGCCGACACGTCGATCGGGCGCCTCGGGCTCACGATCTGCTACGACCTGCGCTTCCCCGAACTCTTCCGGTCGCTCGCCCTGCGCGGCGCCGAGATCCTGGCCGTGCCGTCGAACTTCGCGCTGTACACGGGCAAGGACCACTGGGAGGTCCTGCTTCGGGCGCGAGCGATCGAGAACGGGGCCTACGTCGTCGCACCCGCGACCACGGGGCGCCACGGGGGATTCCCCTCGTACGGCCGCAGCCTGGTCGTCGATCCGTGGGGCACGGTCGTCGCATGTGCCTCCGACGGGCCCGGGATCGCCTACGCTCGTATCGACACCGCACGCATCCCCACGACCCGCGCGCGCATCCCCAGCATCGCCAACCGGCGCCCCGACGTCTACGACCTCTAGGTCGCGCTCGGCCGCACCGGCGGCGCATGCGCAGCGTCCCCGCGCGCCTTGGCCCGTTTCCGGCCGCGCACGACACGGCCCGCAGGCTCGATCTCGCGTCCCCCGCCTTCGCGTTTGACGCCAACTCCGTTCGCCCGTCGATCGCTCCGTCCGTTCGCCCGCCGCTCCGCTCCGAGAGTCGCCCGTCGCCCTACAGGGAGGGACCGTATGAATCGCATCCGAACTCCGCTCGCCGCACTCCTGATCGCCGTGCTCGCCGCCTTCGGCACCGTGCACGCACAGGACGAGGTCGTCGTCATCGCCCAGACCGTTGCCCACAGCAGCCTGAACCCGGCCGAGGCCACCGGCATCGCCGACTACACCGTCATGCGCACCATGTTCGAGGGGCTGGTCGGCTTCGATCAGAACTTCGAGCTCGTGGCCGAACTCGCCACCTCGTGGGAAGTCACCGAGGACGCGACCGTCTTCGACTTCGTGCTTCGAGAAGGCGTGACCTTCCATGACGGCACCGCCTTCGACGCCGCCGCTGCGAAGGCCTACTTCGACTGGGTCCTCGACGACGAGAATCCGATTCCGGCGCGGGGCCGCAGCGTCCTGTCCGACGTCGAGACCGTCGAGGTCCTGGGTCCCTACGAGCTCCGCATGACGCTCTCGACCTCCAACGCCGCCATGCTGTCGAACCTGGCGCTCGCCAACGCGCGGATCGCCAGCCCGGCCTCGGTCATCGACCAGGGCGCGAGCGTGACCCGCAACCCGGTCGGCACCGGCCCCTACCAATTCGCGGACTGGGTGGACGGCCAGAAGGTCGTCGTCGAGGCCTTCGACGGCTACTGGGGCGAGCCCGCCGCCGCCGACGCCATCGAGTTCCTCGAGACCACGAACGCGTCGACGCGCGCGGCCCAGCTGCAGAGCGGCGAAGCGCACTTCATCGAGGCCGTGCCGGCCCCGCTGATCCCGCAGATCGAAGCCGCCGCCGGCGTGTCGATCGTGACCTCCGGCAGCACCTTCGCCCGCATCTTCCCGCTCAACACCCAGATCGAGCCGTTCAGCGACGTGCGCGTGCGCCAGGCGATGAACCTCGCGATCGACAAGGACGTCATCGTGCAGGTCGCCTACGGCGGCGGAGCCACCGTGATGGACGCGCCCTTCCCGGCGTCGGTCTTCGGCTACGCCTCGCAGGGCGCCTACCCCTACGACCCCGAGCGTGCTCGCGAGCTTCTCGCCGAGGCGGGCTACGAGGACGGCTTCTCGTTCTCGGTGCTCACCTTCACGGGCGACGAGTACGCCACCGTCGGCCAGCTCATGCAGCAGATGTTCGCCGACGTCGGGCTCGAGATGCAGCTCAACCCGACCGAGCGCGGTGCGCTGGTGGATGCGATCTTCCAGCCCTTCGAGACGACCGAGCTCGAGGCGAGCCTCGTCGGGAACGCGACCCGCACCGGCGACGCCGACCAGGCGCTGACCGTCTCGTACTACTCGGAGTCCTGGCCCCCGGCCGCGAACAACTGGAGCTTCTACTCGAACGAAGAAGTGGACGCGCTGATCGAGGCCGGCCGCCGCACCGGCGATCGCGAGGAACGTCGCGCGATCTACGCCGAGGCGCAGGCGATCATCTGGAACGACGCGCCCTGGGTCTACCTGGTGAGCCCCGACAACGTCGCCGGCGTCGCCGACGAGCTCACCGGCGTCTCCTACATGCCCGACCGTTCGGTCGACGCACGCGGTGCCTCGCTCGACTGACCGCCCGCCCTTCGTCTGCACGGAGCGAGGCCCTCGGCCTCGCTCCGCCCTACGCTCGTGACCCAGTTCGTCCTGCGCCGACTCGGGCAGATGATCCCCACGATCCTGGGGATCCTCGTGCTCGTGTTCTTCTTCGTGCGCGCCCTGCCCGGCGACCCGGCTCGCTTGTATGCCGGTCAGGAAGCCGGCCCGCGCGAGGTCGAGCTGGTTCGCGAACGTTTTGGATTGGATCGCCCGATCCCCGAGCAGTTCGTCCGCTACGTCGGACAGACGCTGCGCGGCGATCTCGGAACGTCGTTCCGATCGGGCCTCCCCGTGTCGCGCTCGGTACTCCGGCACACCGCGACCACGCTCCTCCTGGCCACGGTGGCGATCGTCGTCGCGGTGGTCGTGGGCCTCCTGCTCGGCGTCGCGGCCGCGCTGCGACGCGGCGGCGTGTCGGACTTCGTCGTGACGGTGCTCTCGATCCTCGGAATCAGCACGCCCTCGTTCTTCCTCGGTATCTTGCTCATCTATTTCTTCGCGGTTCAGCTCGGCTGGCTCCCGGTCACCGGGAGCCCGACCTTTCGGGGGATCCTGCTTCCCGCCCTCACGCTCGCGGCGAGTTCGACGGGCACGGTGGCCCGCTTCGCGCGCTCGAGCTACCTCGAGGTCGTGGGCGAGGACTACGTGCGCACGGCACGATCCAAGGGGCTGGCGCCGTGGACCGTGCGCCTCCGCCACGTGCTGCGCAACGCCCTGATCCCCGTCACCACGATCATCGGCCTGCAGTTCGGGTTCCTGCTGTCGGGCGCGGTGATCGTCGAGACCGTGTTCAACTTCCCCGGGCTCGGCTGGCTGTTGATCCAGTCCGTCAGCGCGCGCGACTACCCCGTGATCCAGGCGCTCATGCTCGTCTTCTCGCTGCAGTTCCTGCTCATCAATCTCGTCGTCGATCTGCTCTACGCCGTGATCGATCCGAGGGTCTCGCATGAGTAGCGCTGGGGGCGCGCGGCGTCGGTCTCCGCTCCGGAAGCTGCTCCAGCACACGAGCGGCACCGTGGGCCTGGTGCTCAGCGTGCTGTTCGTCCTGCTCGCGATCTTCGGGCCGTGGATCACGCCGTACGACCCGACGCAGCAGGACTACCGCGCGATCCAGCAGGGGATCTCGGCCGAACACTGGCTCGGCACCGACCAGTTCGGACGCGACATGCTCAGCCGCATCCTGGCGGGCGCTCGCTACTCGATCGGGATCGGCGTGACGGCGACGATCCTCGGCGCCTTCGTCGGGGGCGTCTGGGGCCTGTGGAGCGGCTACGCCGGCGGCCTCGCCGACAACCTCTCGATGCGCGCGGTGGACATCCTGCTCGCGTTCCCCGGAATCCTCCTGGCGATCGCTCTGATCACACTCACCGGACCCGGAGTCGGCCCCGTCATCCTCGCGTCGAGCGTGTTCGGCATCCCGATCTTCGCCCGCCTGGTGCGCGGTTCGGTGCTCGCCGTCAAAGAGCGGGCCTTCGTCGAAGCGGCACGCGGCCTGGGCGCGCGCTCGGGGCGCATCATGCTGCGGCACTGTCGTTCCTCGGCCTCGGCGTGCAGCCGCCGACCCCGGAGTGGGGCGCGATGCTCAGCGACTCGCAGCTCTACCTGTCGGTCCACGGGCTCATGGCCTTCGTGCCGGGGGTGACCATCACGCTGGCGGTGCTGGGCTTCAACCTGCTCGGCGACGGCTTGCGCGACGTGCTCGATCCCACGGCAGGGTAGACGGAGCGCTCGGCGGAGCCCGGAGCCCGGTAGCGGGGGCGGGCGACAACGAAGCCCGGCTTGCAGCGTCCGCCTTCGCGCCGTTGGACGCTCCTCCCATGCGACTCCTTCAACGACTCATCGGACTCGTCCGGCGACCGATGGCCGAGATCCACGCGCGCGGTCGAGAGATCGAGCAGCTCGCCGACGAGCTGGAATCCTCGGGCCGCGACATGCTCGACCGCATGGACGGCCGGCCCGACACGCGCGGCAATCGAGACGCCGTGGCCCATTGGGTCGGGATCGAACGCTGGGGGCAGCGCC
>CBDUCW010000213.1:0-4427 GCA_965365745.1 uncultured Trueperaceae bacterium | reverse complement strand
CGTGCGCTCGTCGCCTCGGCCCGCGTCGACGCGCCGCGCCTCGCGAACCCACCAGCCCCCGGGGGCCGAGGCGAAGCCGTCGACGTCGGTCAGATCGAGATCGGGCGCGTGGACCTGGATGGCGCGCGGCGCGACCGTGTCGTCGAGCAGGAGCACGGCGGCTTCGACGACCCAGCGCCGCCCCCACCGCGTCAGCTCGCTACGGGGCGGCGGCTGGGGCCGCAGGTGGGCCACGTCGGCGACGATGCGCACCTCGAGGTGCGGCGCCTGCCCGGGGTCGTGCACGGCCACGACTCGCAGTTCGCCGCCCGCCTCGCCGGGCCGTCGAGGGTCGTCGCCCGAGGTGGCCGCCGCCGCGGGCTCGGCGTTCGCATCGTCGTCCGGGCCGCCGTGCAGCGTCCACCGCCGGCCCGCGATCCGCACCGCCAGCCGCGGCTCGGCCGCGGGGAGCGCGGCCCCGTACGCCACCGACAGCGCGTCGACGAGTTCGCGGCGGCGGCGCTCGAGGCGGGCGCGCTCCCGTTCGCTGTGCGCGAAGGGGTCGAGGAGGGCGTCGTCGACGTCGGCGAGCGCGCCTTCCAGGGCCTCGACCGGGTCGCGCCCCGGGGGGTCGGGGCGGTCCGCGCCGTCGGCCGACGTCCCGGCACGCGCCGCTCCGGTCGTCCCGCCGGACGGCGTGCCGGCCTCCACGACGGGGGCGCCGTCATCACGGGTGCCCGGCTCGCGCCGCCGGCGACCCGCGAGAAAGCCCTCGACACCGCCGCGGTAGGGCACGAGGCCCTCGTCTTCGAGCGCGACCACCTCGTCGGTGACGGCCGCGGCCAGGGCACGGTCGTGGGTGGCGAGCACCAAGGTCGCAGGGTGCTCGAGGAGCAGGTCTTCCAGCGATTCGAGCGCGTCGATGTCGAGGCCGGCGTCGGGCTCGTCGAGCAGGAGCAGGGTCGGTTCGCCGGCCAGGAGGAGCGCCAGGGCGGCGCGGGTCCGCTCCCCGCCCGACAGCGCCTCCGGCGCCGCCGACCAGCGCGACGGCGCGAGTCCGGCCCGCGCCAGCTGTTCGCGGGCGCGCTGGGCGCCGAGACTCCGTTCGACCTGCGCGAGGACGGGCGCGTCCGGACGCAGCGCGCTGCGACGCGCGTCGAGCCACGCGACGAGCGTCCCGCGCCCGTAGCGGACCTGGGCGCGGGGATCGTCGCTGTCGGTCTCGCCGGCGAGCATGGCCAGCAGCTCGGAGCGAGCGTCGGCGTCGCCCGCGAACAGCGCCACGCGGGCGCCGGGCTCGAGGTCGAGGCGCAGGTCGTCGAAGCGGCCCAGTCGGCTCAGGTGCCGGGCGCGCAGGCGCCCCGGGGTCGTGCCCTCGCCGGCCGTCGTCGCCAACGCCATCGAGGACCCCTGCGAGGCGCTGGACTCGAGTTGCGCCGCCTGCGCCAGGGCCGCGTCGATCGATCGCTCGAGGCGCTTTCGCCTCACCTGCGCACCGGCGTGCCCGTGGCTGCGAAGCAGCGCCGCCGTGCGCCCCTCGCGGGCGGCGCGCGTTCGCGCCGCGCGTGCCCGGCGCTCCCTCGACGCGGCGGTTGCGTCGAGCCGCCGACGAACCTCGCTGACGCTGCCGGTCCTCCGCTCCAGGCGCCCGTCGCGGAGGAGAACGGTCGCCGTGGTGACGGCATCGAGGTGGGCTCGGTCGTGCGACGCGACGACCAGAGCCCGGTCGTCCGGGAGGTCGGCGAGGAGCGCCTCGAGGCGGCGCCGCTCGTCGAGCCCGAGGTGGGCCGTCGGCTCGTCGACCAGGAGCACATCGCTCGGAACCGCGAGGGCGGCGGCGAGCGCCAGCCGGGCGCGCTCGCCGGGCGTGAGGGAGGCGAGCGGACGGTCGCCGGCGGTGGGCGCGATCCCGAGCCGCTCGAGCGACGCCCACGCCCGGGCCTCGGCCTGCCAGCCGCCCAGCGCCTCGAAGCGCTCCAGACGCTCGGCGTAGCGCTCGAGGTCGCGGGTCGCCGGATCGCCGAGCCGCCGCTCCTCCTCGCGGAGGGCCGCCTCGGCTTCCCGCACCGGGGCGAGGGCCGCCGCCACGGCGTCGGCCACGGTGCCGGCCGCGCGCTCGTGGGCGTCCTGGGCGACGCGCGACACGCGCACGCCGGGCGCCCTGCGCAGGGTCCCCGCGAGCACGGCCCCCGGGGGCCGTTCGCCGGCGAGAAACGCCAGCAGGGTCGACTTCCCGTGGCCGTTCGGCGCCACCAGCCCGAGGCGGTCGCCGCTGCGGAGAACGAGGTCGGCGCCGCGGAACAGTTCGCGGTCGCCGCGCGCGCCCTCGAGGCCCTCGAGCCTCAGGAGCTCCACGGGACACCTCCGGATATGGCCTCGCGGACGCGCGGGCGCGCGACCCCCCGCGGGCGGGGTGCAGGGCGAAAGGGCGACGGTGCGTGCACGGTGTCCAGGGTGCCACGACGGTGCGCCGCGGCCGCCTCGCTGCCCGACGTGGAGCGTCCGGGGCGACGCAGGCGTTCTGCCGCCGCCGAGGCCCGCACGGCGGCGGCCGCTGCCGCGGCTCGCCCGCGGATCGCGGTCCCTCTCCCGGTCGCTCCGCTCCGGGCTCGCTATCCTTGCTCATGGCTTCGAAGATCATTCCGGAAGCACGCGTTCAACGCCTCAACGAGGCGCCGGCGCGCCGCGACGCCGACCGCGTCGTCTACTGGATGCAGCAGGCGCAGCGCGCGGAAGACAACCACGCGCTCGAGTTCGCGGTGCAGTGCGCCAACGACCTCGAGCTGCCGCTGCTCGTCGTGTTCGGGCTCACCGACGCCTACCCCGAAGCGAACCTGCGCCACTACACCTTCCTGCTCGAGGGCCTGCGCGACGTCGCCGGCGGCCTTGACCGAAGGAACATCGGCTTCCTCGTCCAGCGCGGGGCCCCCGACGCGGTGGCGCTCGCCCACGCCGAACGCGCCGCCCGCCTCGTCGTCGACCGCGGCTACCTCCGCCACCAGGTGCAGTGGCGCCGCAGCGTCGCCGAAGGCGCGCCCTGCCGCGTCGATCAGGTCGAAACGGACGTCGTGGTCCCGATCGAGGTCGTGAGCGACAAGGCCGAGCACGCCGCGCGAACGATCCGGCCCAAGATCCACGCGCAGCTCGACGCGTTCTTGGTCGACCTCACGACGACGCCGCTGGAGCGCGACGGGACCGACCTCGCCGATCGAGCGGCGACCGAGACCGCCGACCGCTTCGAGCGTCTCGCGGTCGCCGACGCCGAGGCGGGCGAGCTCGCCGGACGCCTCGACATCGACACGAGCGTGCCGGCGGTGTCGGCGCTGTACAGCGGCGGAACGACGCAGGCCAAGCGCGTGCTGCGCGAGTTCCTCGACACCAAGTTCATGGGCTACGAGGCGCACCGCAACCAGCCGCAGACCGACTACGTCAGTCACATGTCGAAGTACCTCCACTTCGGGCACGTGTCGCCGATCTACGTGGCGCGGCGAGCGCTCGAGACCGGCGCTCCCCAGACCGAGAAGGAGAGCTTCCTGGAGGAGCTGATCGTGCGCCGCGAACTCGCGGTGAACTTCGTCGCGTTCACGCCCGACTACGACGCCTGGAGCTGCCTGCCGGCCTGGGCCCGGGCGTCGCTGATCGAGCACGCCGACGATCCCCGGGAGTACGTCTACGACGAGGCCGAACTCGTGGCCGCGCGGACGCACGATCCGTACTGGAACGCCGCCATGCGCGAGATGGTCCACACCGGCTACATGCACAACTACATGCGGATGTACTGGGGCAAGAAGATCCTCGAATGGACCGCCGACCCACAGCACGCGTTCGAACGCACCCTGCGTCTCAACAATCGCTACTTCCTCGACGGGCGCGATCCCAACAGCTACGCGGGCGTCGCCTGGTGCTACGGCATCCACGATCGGGGTTGGACCGAACGCCCGATCTTCGGCAAGACCCGCTACATGAACGCCAACGGGCTGCGACGCAAGGCCGATCCCGAGGCCTACGTCGCCAAGGTCGACCGCGTGGTCGAGGAGCTCCGCACGGCGGGGGAGACCGCCACCGGGGAGGGCGGCGCGTAAACTGCAGGCGATGCGCCGCTTCACGGTCCAAGGGCGAAACACCGGCTTCACCTGCGTGCACTGCGGGGCGGACGTGCCGCCGCTCGCGAACGGCTCGGTGCGCAACCACTGCCCCGCCTGCCTTCACTCGCTCCACGTCGACGTGAACCCGGGCGATCGGGCGAGCGACTGCGGCGGCGTGCTGGTCCCGGTCGCCGTCGAATCCGACCCCAAGAAGGGCTGGGTGATCGTGCACGCCTGCGAACGCTGCGGGGCGACCCGCCGCAACAAGGCGGCCGACGACGATCCGGCCTTCCCGGACGACTTCGAGCGCATGCTCGCGATCGCGCGGCGCGCGGCCGCGCCCGCCCCGCGGCCGTGACCGTC
>CBDUCW010000212.1:0-4472 GCA_965365745.1 uncultured Trueperaceae bacterium | reverse complement strand
GCGCGGTCGTGAGCTCGGTCGGCGGTTCGGTCGGAGGCTTGGTCCGCGGCCCGGTCCTGCGCTCGATCTTGGGGCGGCTCGGGGGGTGACTCGGGAGCTCGACCGGGCGCGCGAGCGGGCGCGCGAGCGGCCGTCCGGCGCCAGTCGTCGGCCGTCCAGTCGGTTGCGCCCGCGTCGGCATCGTCGTGCGGCACGCCGTCGAAGCCGCCCGAAGGTGCGCCGGCGTCGGCGTACGCGCCGCGGGGATCGGGGTCGGGCGGAGCCTCCGAAGGCTCCGTCGCGCCGTCGCGGGCGTGTGCGCCGCTCGCAGCGTCCGCCGCCTCCGGGCCCGCATCCGCGACCGGTGCGTCGCGAACCTCGACCGCCGCTCCCGCGTGGCGCAGCACGGCGGCCACGCCCCGGGCGAGCTGGGTGTCGAGCGGTTTGGTGATACGACCGGGCTCGCCGCAGAGCAGGCGCTCGAGCCGACCGACCTCCTGGCGCAGGTGGGGCGCCGCGATGCGCGCCACGTGACGCGCGTCCTCGGCGCTCAACGGCGTCACCAGCACCACAACGGACGTGGCGGCATTCGGTGCGTTCGGGGGATCTCCCATCAAGCGGCCTCCGGGGGCGGCGATTCGCAGCGGGCGTCGTCGTGCGCAAGATACCGCGTCGCGCCGTCCAGGAGCCACTTCGCGCCCGTCCACGGCTCGTTGACACGTCCTGGACCAAGCCGTACACTGTTGAGCGCTTGGGGCCGTGGCGCAGTTGGGAGCGCGCCTGAATCGCACTCAGGAGGTCAGGGGTTCGAATCCCCTCGGCTCCACCAAGACCCCAGAGGACCCCGTGACCGACGGGGTCTTCTGCGTTGTGGGTGGCCACCGCAGCGGCCGGGTCGACTGGTACGCGCAGCTCGGGGAGATCGCCGAATGGCTCGCTCCGCGCGTCGGCGCTCGGTCGCCCTAGCCCGAGGCTGCCAAGCGCGGCACCCTACGTCGCCGAAGCTCCCAGCGCGTCGCGAAGCAGGTCCCGCATCGCGACGTTGGCCTCCCACGGGTCCGCGACGGCGCCCGACCCCCGGGCTCCGACGGGCATGTAGGGCACCGGACCGAACTCCGGCGTGATCGTCATGGACGCCGCACCCTCGCGATCGAGCCGGTCGCGCACCCGCGTCCAGAGGGCGACGTGCGCGTCGACCTCGTGCCGCCAGCGGGGATCTCGGGGGTCGGGAATCTGCGGCCCCTCGGCGTGGCCCACGCGCGCGTGGATGTGGTCGGCGCGTGCGATCGCCGCCGCGACGGCATCGGGTTGATCGCTGAGGTCCGACTCGTGCACGACGAACCAGTGCGACACGTCGAACGTCAGACGCAAATCGGGCACGCGCTCCAGGTACGCCCGCGTGGCCATGGCCGAGAACGTGGGGCGGCTTCGGTGCGTTTCGGCGAGGACGGGGATTCCGGACGCTCGCGACAGCTCCACGGCGCGCTCGAACAAGGCAACGTTGTCGTCGAACGAGAACAGGTCGCGCCCCACGTGGGCGTTGATCTTCCGCGGCGCGAAGGCCTCGGCGTGCGCGACGCCCCGCTCGAGGCTCGCGAGGTGGTCGTCCGGCGTCGCCCCGTCGGTGACGATCGCCGCGATGACGTCCAGGCCCGCGTCGGCATGGAGGGCGACCACGTCGGAGGGGTCGTCCTCGAGCAGCGGCAGGAACAGCTCGGTCCCGTCGAACCCGTCGGCAACGCAGCGCTCGACGAACGCGGCGAGCGTCGCGTCGCCGAGTTCCCATTTGCTCTTGAAGAAGCGGATGTCCATGGCGCCTCCGTGCGGGGAGTTGGCGGGGGACGACCGTTCGGGCGCCCGGCGTGAGGATTGCGTGCCAGGGCGCATCGTAGCGTTCGGCTGGCTCGTCGCGCCGCGCTGCGGCCGCAACGTCGACGAGCACGCGGCTCCGGTGCCGTCGGGCGCGTTAGATATTGTGCTGCGCTCGGGCCATCGTGCGGGGTATACCGTCCCTACCCATCGCGCGAAGCGGCGCCCTCCAGGTCGGCTTCCGTCGACCCTCGTTCCTACACCCCCCGATCGATCATGGACGACTTCCACGACCACTCTCGCGAGCCCCTCGAGGCCGGCTCCGACGCAGCGCCGAACGCTGACGTCGGACGTGCGTCGGCGTGGCAGGCGATCGACGACGCCGATACGACCCCCGAGATCAGTTCGGGGATCGAGCGGGTCGGGCGCAGCTACTTCCAGGCGGTGTTCGAAAGCGACCGCCTCGCGCTGTGGCTGCTGACGCCCGACGGCGTCATCGTCGATGCGAACCAGCGCGCGCTCGAGCGCGTGGGGGCCACCCGCGACGACGTGGTGTGGCGCCCCTTCTGGGAGGCGCTCTGGTGGTGGGACGAGCGGGCGCGCACGACGGTCCGCACGGCGCTCGATCGAGCCCAGACGGGGGGCATCGTCCGTACGTCGGCACCCACGAAGCACACGACGGGAACGCGGGCGCTCGAGCTGACGATCCGCCCGACGCACGACAACGCTGGGCAGATCACCGCCCTGATCGTCGAAGGGCTCGACCCGAGCGAACGCTTGGCGGCCCAAGCGCGCTTCGAGCGGCTCGCCGAAGGGCTCGACGAGGCGGTCGTCGTCCTCGACGGGAACCTGGTCCCGCGCTACGCGAACGCGATGGCCGGGCGGCTCATGCAGCTGCGGGTCGCGCCGAGCGAAGACGGCGACGACGCCCCCGACGCGACTCGCGTGACGATGTCGATCCCCCTGCCCCGCTACGCGCCGATCGTGGACGAGGACAACCAGCCCGTTCCCAGTCAGCAGCACCCCGCGGCGCTGGCCGCGTCGACGCGCGAGGCGCAGCCGACCACGAAGCTCGGCATGGTGTTCGAGTCGGCGACGGTCTGGTTCGACCTGCAGGCCGAGCCGCTGCCCGGCGGCGACGTGCTGGTGCGCGGTCGCCCGACCGAGCGCCGCAAGCCGATCCCCGTCGGCGCCGCGTCGCTCGACGACTTGACGAAACTCCCGAGCCGGGCGGCCTTCTTCGCCAGCCTGACGAACGCCTCCGGCGGCGAGGAGCCCTTCGGCGTGCTCCACGTCGACGTCGACGACTTCCGGCACCTCAACGACCGCCTCGGGCACGCCCGCGCCGACGCCTTCCTGCACCGGTTCGCGCAGGCGCTGCACCGCTGCCTGCGGCCGGGCGACTTCGTCGCGCGCGTCGGCGGCGACGAGTTCGCGGTGCTGCTGCCCGGCCTCGGCGACGAGGCGTCGGCCGTGAAGGCGGCCGCGCGCATCCTGCAGCAGCTGCGGGAGCCGATGGCGCTCGACGACGACGTCGTGGGCGTCAGCGCGAGCATGGGCATCGCCATCGGGCATCCCGGCGACGATCCCGAAGTGATCGCCCGCAACGCCGATCTCGCCCTGCGCCACGCGAAGAAGACGGGGCGCGACCGGTACGCGATCTACGACGAGACGCTGTCGCACGAGCGCGCCGACGAGGCGTTGCTGCTCGGCGAGCTCAAGTCGGCGCTCGAGCGCGATCAACTCGACGTGCACTACCAGCCGCTGGTCGACGCCAAGGACCACACGGTGATCGGCTGCGAGGCTCTGATGCGCTGGAACCACCCCGAGCTCGGCTCGATCAGCCCGGGGCGCTTCATCCCGCTCGCGGAACGCAGCGGCTTGATCCTGTCGATGGAGCAGTGGCTCCTCGGCGTCGCGCTGGCGCAGCTCAAGCAGTGGAACCAGATCATGCCGGACTTCCGCATGTCGGTGAACCTGTCGGCCCGGCAGCTCGACCAGAAGGGCTTCTTCCGCACCTTCGAGAGCGCGGTCTCGAGCTCGGGCGTGAACCCGCGCAACCTGCAGGTCGAGGTCACCGAAACCTACGCGATGACCCGTCCTACCGAGAACAGCAGCCTGCTGCGCGCGATCGCCGACCTCGGCGTCACGCTCGCGATCGACGACTTCGGCACCGGGTACTCGAACATGGGCCACCTGCAGCACCTGCCGTTCGCCGTGATCAAGATCGACCGAAGCTTCATGGAGGACGTGCCCACCGACCCGCGAAACTTCGCGCTGGTGCGCACGGTGATCGCGATGGCGCAATCGCTCGAGCTCTCGGTGGTCGCCGAGGGCGTGGAAACGCAGGCGCAAGCCGACTTCCTGTTCTGGGAGGGCGCGAACACCCTGCAGGGCTTCCTGTTCGGCAAGCCCGTCGACGCCGGCTTCTTCGAGCGGAAGCATCTGAGCTAGGGATCGCCCCGGAGTGAACCCGGGCGTGCCGTGCACGACAACCTTGGGCGCGAGCGATCCGCTACACTTCGTGGTGCTCTTGGGTCGTTAGCTCAATTGGCAGAGCAGCTGACTCTTAATCAGCGGGTTGCAGGTTCGAGTCCTGCACGACCCACCAACTGAAAGCGTGTGAGGGACGAGCTTCTTGGAGGCTCGTCCCTCACACGTTTGCTCGAGGGCGGATACACGAC
>CBDUCW010000211.1:0-4513 GCA_965365745.1 uncultured Trueperaceae bacterium | reverse complement strand
CTCGGGGAGCAGGGCGAGTCCCACGAGAAGCGCGACGAGCGCGGCCAACGACAGAAGCGAGATGCGAACCATGCCGCGAATCTATCAGCGGGCCGCCGTGAGAAGCGTGACGGTCGCATGGAGGCGCCTCCATGCGACCGTCACGTTCGTTGCCGGGGTGGCGGCGGGGCGCCCGTGCGGCGGCTCCGCCCGCGGGGGTTCGTGGCCTCGTGCCGCGCTGCGGCGAACGCCGAGTCGCGCCCTCCGGACGCGCGCCGAAACGCTACTCGAAGGTGACGTTCCGCACGCGGTACGTCTCGTCGCCGTCTCGGGCGGGGATGGTGACGGAGTCGCCGGCCTGGCGCCCCATCAGGTTCTGGCCCAGCGGCGACTCGTCGGAGATCTTGCCTTCGAGCACGTCGGCCTCGTGCGTGCCGACGAGATGGAAGGTCACGGTGTTGCCGTCGTCATCCTCGAGCTCGAGGCTGGCGCCGAGCCGAGCCGACGCGTCGTCGCCCTCTTCGGCCTCGACGACGACCGCGTTGTGCACGATCTCCTCGAGGTCGGCGATGCGGGCCTCGTTGGCGCTCTGCAGCAGGCGCGCTTCGTCGTAGGCCGCCGACTCGCGCAGGTCGCCGTCGGCGATGGCGGCACCCATGTAGTCGGAGATCTCCTGCCGCTTTTCCTCCTTGAGGTAGCGCAGCTCTTCCTTGATCTTCTCGAGACCCTTGGGGGTCAGACGGATCTGCTTCTTGCTCACGAACTCACCTCGGGGACGCAGGGGCGCGCCGATCGGGACGGCAGGGGATTGTCGTGTGAACGACCGGCGCTCGGCTCCGGTCCGACCCCCGATTATAGGGGCTCGCGGAATTCCAGCGGGCGGCAGGCCTACACGAAGCGGCCAGACGAACCTCGCCGCGCCCGCACGCAGCCCTCCGAGGCGCGTGCCGAAGGCGGCTCGCCGGCCGACGGCCCACCGCGACGGCGAGTGCGGGCGCCCCGCTCCGATTGCCCCCCGCGCGAGGTGCCCCGTGGAATCGGAGCGCTAGCCCCGCTTCTTGTGGAAGTCGTCGTCCTCGGCCCAGTCGACGCTCTCCGGATCGTCGACCATCGGGATGTCGAGATTCACCACGATGGGGTCTTGCCCGCTCCGAACGAGCACGCACTCGAGCGGCTCGTCGGGCGACGCGTTGATCTCCTGGTGGGGCACGTAGGGCGGGACGAAGATGAAGTCCCCGGGGCCCGCTTCGGCCGTGAACTCGAGTTCCTCTCCCCACCGCATGCGCGCCCGGCCGCTCACCACGTAGATCACGCTCTCGAGTTCCCCGTGGTGGTGCGCCCCCGTCTTCACGTCGGGCTTGATCGACACGGTCCCCGCCCAGAGCTTCTCGGCCCCGGCACGGGCGTGGGTGATGGCCGCCGCCCTCGACATGCCCTTCGTTTGGGGCGTGTTCAGGTCGAGGCTGCTTCCCTTGACGATTCGGACTCCGTGGTTGCGCCAGTCGGGCGTCGTGGACATCGCAAATCTCCTCCCGGACGAAGACTGTGGCCGTACCGCATCCTAGTACGCGCCTCGGGCGAAACGCCAGCGCGGGGCGCGTCGGGGGCGGGTGGCGGGCGCGCCCCGCCCGCGCCTGTGCCGGGGCGACCGGAGCGCTAGGCTGCGGCATGGCCCACTTCGATTTCCCGCTCGACGAGCTGCGGCAGTACCGCCCCGAGCGCACCGAACCCGACGACTTCGACGCCTTCTGGTCACGCACGCTGGACGAGGCGCGCGGGCATCCGCTGGACGTGCGCTTCGAGCCGGCGGGGCCGCGACTCGCCACCGTCGAGGCCTTCGACGTCACCTTCGCGGGCTTCGGTGGGCAGCCGATCAAGGCCTGGCTGCTCGTGCCGCGGGAGCGCCGCGGGCCGCTGCCGTGCATCGTCGAGACCATCGGCTACGGCGGAGGGCGGGGGCACGCCTTCGACTGGCTGTTCTGGGCCAGCGCCGGCTACGCGCACTTCGTGATGGACACGCGCGGGCAGGGGAGCGTGTGGCGGCACGGCGACACGCCGGACGTCCACGGAGGCGACACGAGCCCGCAGCATCCGGGGTTCCTGACGCGCGGCATCCTCGATCCCGATACCTACTACTACCGGCGCCTCATGACCGACGCCGTGCGGGCCGTCGAGGCGGCGCGCGCGCACCCCGATGTGGACGCCGACCGCGTGGCGGTGACCGGCGTCAGCCAAGGGGGCGGCCTGTCGATCGCGGTGGCCGGGCTCGTTCCCGACGTCGCCTTCGCGATGCCGGACGTGCCCTTCCTCTGCCATTGGCGCCGCGCGATCACCGTGATCGGCGGCGGCTCGTACGGCGAACTCCGCCGCTTCCTGCAGAACCACCGGCACCGCGAGGCGGAGGTCTTCGGCACGCTGGCGTACTTCGACGGCGTCAACTTCGCGGCGCGGGCCCGGGCCGACGCGCTGTTCTCGGTGGCCCTGATGGACGTGAAGTGCCCGCCGTCGACCGTGTTCGCGGCCTACAACCACTACGCCGGGGCGAAGCAGATCCGGGTGTACCCGTTCAACGACCACGAAGGCGGCGAGGGGTTCCAGCGGGTCGAGCAGCTCGCCTTCGCGCGCGAGCGGTTCGGGGTCTGATCCGGAACGAGACCGTCGGCCCCACGGATCGGGGGCCGACGGTCGTCGGGACGGGGGCGTGCGGGCGTGCGGGGACCCATTTCGCGGGACCGCAGCACACGCGCGGGGACGAGGGGGCGAGACGCGGGGCGGTGCGCGCCTAGTTCTGCCCCACCGCCGGTTGCGGATCGAGGCTCGAGAGGTACGCCCAAAGCGCCTCGAATTCGACGTCGGTCATCTGCCCGAGGTTGCGCCACGGCATGGCTTCGGAGATCGTCGTGCCGTCCGGCCGCACGCCCGTGCGCAGGGCCGTCTTGAAGTCGTCGAGGGTCCAGCCGGCGAGCCCGGTCGGGTGCATCGTGAGGTTCGGCACGACGTCCCCGCCTTCGACCGCGCCGGCGAGGCCCGGGCCGTGGCACCCGCTGCAGAGCACGCCGATCGTCTCGCCGTACGCCGCGGTGGCTTCGATCGGCGTGTTCGACGGCGGCGGCTCGGACAGGTCGATGGCGTCGACGGGGAAGATCGGCAACTGGCCCAGCGCATAGAACGTCCAGCCCATCGGGCCGAGGCGACGGGCGGGCGCTTCGCGATCGACCGCCGGGACGGTCTGGATGTAGGCGAGGATCTTGCCGAGGTGGGCGGGGTCGAGCCCTTGGTGATACTCGTGCGACGGCATGAACGCGAGTGCGGTTCCGTCCGGACGCAGGCCGTACCAGACGGCGCGAGCGTAGTCCTCGGCGTCGTAGCGGGTGCCCACGCCGCCGCGCCCGGTCGTCAGGTTCGTCGACGCGAGGCGCGCGAACATGAAGTCGTCGATCATGACCTGCCCGCCGAGGTCGGCGCCGTGGCAGTCGGTGCAGCCGCGCGCCACGGTGAGGCGGGCGCCTTCCTGGATGCTGGCGGCATCGGTCGGCAGTTCCACGGCGGGGACGGTGACGGTGTACTCCCGATTCATGCGGTTGTTGGCGATCACGTAGGTGGTCGCCAAAAACGCCGCGAGCAGGACCACAAGGCTTCCGAGAACGATTCCGATCCACTTGAACACACGCGTCATGCATCGACCTCCGCGTCGAGGGGGGCGTCCGGGGGGACTCGAGAGGGCGTCCGGAGATCGAAGGTTCGGCTGTGCCCGGCAGCTTCCGGCGGCGTCCGGGACTTCACCTTACGATGCGGGTTCGGCCGTCCTTTGGTCATGGGTCGGGGGACCCGGGTGCGCGGGACGCGCGCTCAGGCCATCACGGGCATCGGATCCGACACGGCCTCGATCTCGGCGACGACGTCGGTGGCCCGCGCTTCGGTCGCCAGCGTCGCGGCGAATCGGGTTGCCGCCGTGCGGTAGCGAGCCTCGTCGAGCACGCGCCGCGCGGCTCGAGCGATCGTCGCCGAGGACGCGGACGGTGCGACCTTCACTCCGGCCCCGAGGTGTTCGACGCGCGCGGCGTTGTCGTTCTGGTCACGGCCCATCGGCATGCAGACCAGCGGCACGCCCGCCGCCAGCGCCTTGAGCGTGGTCCCGTGGCCGCAGTGGGTGATCGCCAGCGCGGCGCGCTCGAGGATCGGTCCGTGCGGCGCGGAGGCGACGACCTCGACGTTCTCCGCGCCGGAAACCTCGTCGGGATGCACGTTGCGCCCCAGCGTGACCACCGCCCGCACGGGGAGCGTCGCGAGGGCCGCCACGATGCGGCGAAGCGCGTCGACCTGGTCCTGGAACGTGGAGCTTAGCGCCACGAGGACGAGCGGGCGGGGGTCGGCGGCCGCGCCGGAAGGTGCAGCGGCCGCGGCGGGTTCGAGGGTGGGGGGCGTGGGTGGAGCCGACGCGTCCGCGGCGCCCGACGCGGGGCTCGCGGCCGGCCCGGGGGGCGGAGCGGGCGTCGAGCGGGCCGGCGCGGAGCCGTCCGCCCAGCTCGGATCG
>CBDUCW010000210.1:0-4521 GCA_965365745.1 uncultured Trueperaceae bacterium | reverse complement strand
GCCCACCGGAAACCTTAAGTTCATTCAACCCTCCGCTCCAGCCATGGTACTCGGCTGGATACTAGGGGTCATCGTAGCGGTCATCGTCATCGGCGTCATCGTCGTGTTCAACTCCTTCGTCCGACTCAAGAACCAGGTGCAGAACTCGTGGGCGCAGATAGACGTGCAGCTCAAACGGCGCAACGATCTCGTTCCGAACCTCGTCGAAACCGTCAAGGGCTACGCCGAACACGAGTCGGCGGTGTTCGAGGAGGTCGCCACGTCGCGTCAGGCGATGATGAGCGCGGGCTCGGTGCACGACCAGGCCGAGGCCGCCAACATGATGACGGCGGCTCTCGGTCGGCTGTTCGCGATCAGCGAGGCCTACCCCGAGCTGAAGGCGAACGAGAACTTCCGCGTTCTGCAGGAGGAACTTTCGACGATCGAGAACAAGATCGCCTACGCGCGGCAGTTCTACAACGACGCCGTGCTGCAGTACAACAACATGATCGAGACGATCCCCGGCGTGTTCCTCGCGGGCCCCATGGGCAAGGAAGAGCAGATCTTCCTCGAGATCCCCGAAGAGAACCGCGAAGTGCCGACCGTCTCGTTCGCCTCGGAGTAGCCACCGCGCGCCGCTCCGGACCCGAACGCACGACGTCGGGGAAACGGACGCTCCGCCATGCGTGACATCGACGCTGGACGCAAGAACCCCGAGGCGGCGGTCGCTGCTGCCTCGGGGTTCCGACGCATCCCGACTGCGATGACCGACGCCGTGACGGGTCGGCGCATCAGTCTTCTCGACTGGAAGGCCGCCAACGTCCGCGCCACGTGGATCCTCGTGGCGGTCGTCGTGGCGCTGGTCGCGGCGATCGGGTGGGCGCTGGGCCGGGCCTTCGATCCGGCATCGGCAGGCTTCTACATGCTCGGGGCGGGTGCGGTCGGACTGGGGCAGGGCGTCATGGCCTACCGCTTCAGCGACGCGATCGCACTCCGCGCAGCCGACGCCCGCCTCGCCGACCGTTCCGAGCACCGCTACCTCGTGAACACGACCGAAGCCGTCGCCATCGGGGCAGGCTTGCCAGCGCCGCGCGTCTACGTGATCGATGCCGAGGCTCCCAACGCCTTCGCCACCGGCCGCGATCCCGAGCACAGCGCGATCGCGGTGACCACCGGGTTGCTCGACACGCTCGATCGCGAGGAGCTCGAGGGCGTGATCGCGCACGAGATGGCCCACATCCAGAACTTCGACATTCGGCTCGCCTCGATGCTGGCCGCGACGGTGGGCGTCGTGGTCATCCTGCGCGACCTGGTGCTTCGCTGGATGCGCTGGGGCGGCCGGCGCCGCAGCGGCGGCGGGGGAGGCGGGACCGGGAGCGCACGGGGGCAGGCGATCGCGTTCGCCGCCCTCGTGGTGCTTCTGATCCTCGCACCGATCCTCGCGACGCTCCTGCGCCTCGCGATCAGTCGTCGGCGCGAGTTCCTCGCCGACGCGACCGGCGCCTACATCACGCGCAATCCGGGCGGGCTCGCCGACGCGCTCGAGGCGATCCGCGATTGGCGCGGCGAGCCCCTCGACGTGTCGGAGGGCGTGCGCCACATGTTCTTCACGAATCCGGTCGCGCGCCTCAACGCGCGGGGCGCGATGGCGACGCACCCGCCGATCGACGAACGGATCGATCGCCTGCGTCGCATGTGACGCTTCGGCGGTCCGTCGACACCATGGGATGCCCCGCCCCATAGGGAGATGGGGCGGGGCGGGAAGAGGGTGGGAGGGCCGCGTACGAAACACGACACGGTCCCATCCGCCAGCGGCTCCCCACGCCTTCCGGGGCACCCGCGCCTTGGATTGCAGCGTGGAGTCTCCGCCAGCACCCCCATCCTACGCGAACCCCCCGGACGGATGTCCAGGGGGCTCGGGATTTGATGGGGGTGGGACGGGGGAGGCTTAGGCCTCGGAACCCTCCGTCTTGGCCTCGTCGTCGGACTCGGCGTCCGCATCTTCGTCGTCGCTGGCCTTGGCCTCGCTCGCCGCGGGGCGCTTGCCCTCGCGGAACGCTGCCGTGAGCATGGCGGCGGCCTCGGCGGCATCGATCGCATTTTCGGGATCGGCATCGCCGGTGGTCGGGGCGTCGTCGGTGACCGCAACCGCGGCTTCCGGCGCTTCGGCTTCGGCGACGACGCTCTCGTCGGCGTCCGCGTCGGCTTCGACGTCCTCGACTTCTTCGACGGCGACGTCTTCGACGTCAGCGTCGTCGGTTTCTTCGGCCTCGTCGGCGTCCGCTTCGTCGTCGGCGGTCGGAGCCTCGGCTTCGACGTCCTCGACGTCCTCGGAAGCGTCGGCTTCCGGAGCGGCGGCATCGGCCGTAGCTTCGGCCGTAGCTTCAGCCTCGATGGCTTCCGCGCTTTCGTCGGCGCTCACATCGTCGTCGGCTGCGGAGGAGGCCTGCGCGGCCTCTTCCTCTTCGCCGCTCAGCCCGAATTGGGCGAACAGATCGGCGTAGACGTCACCGAGCTTGGTCGTGGAGCGGGACGAGGACTGCGACTCGGCGTAGCTGTAGTCGTAGTCGATCTCGGACTTGCGTCCGCCGCGACGCCCCTTGCGCCCGCCACCACGCGCCGCGGGGGCGCCGGTCGGCATGGCATCGAGGCTCGACGCCGTGTAGGGCAGGAGGCGCTTGCGCGAAAGGCTGGCGCGCTGCTCCACGGGATCGATGTTGAGGATCACGGCAGTGATCTCATCGCCACGGCCGAAGTGGTTGTTGATGTCTTCGATGTGCTCGTGCGCGAGCTCGGAGATGTGCACCAGGCCGTCGATGCCCTCTTCGATCTCCATGAACACGCCGAAGTCGGTGATCCCGGTGATCGGACCCGTGATCTCGGTTCCGGGCGGGTACCGGTCGGGCAGGCTGCTCCAGGGATCGGGCTGCGTCTGGCGCAGGCCGAGGGAGATGCGCTGCTGGTTCGTGTCGATCTTGAGGATCATGGCCTCGACCTCGTCGCCCTCCGTCACCACTTCCTTGGGGTGGCGGATGCGCTTGGTCCAGCTCATCTCCGAAACGTGGATGAGGCCTTCGAGGCCGGGCTCGATCTCGACGAAGGCACCGAACTGCGTCAGGTTCGTGACGGTTCCGGTGATCTTCTCGCCGATCGAGTAGTTCGTGAGGACGTTGTCCCACGGGTTGGCGACGAGCGTCTTCATCGACAGGTTGATGCGCTCGCGCTCGAGGTCCATGTCGAGAACTTCGACCTTGACCTTTTCGCCGATCTTGACGACGTCGCGCGGGTGATTGAAGCGACCGTGCGTCAGTTCGCTCCGGTGCACGAGACCGTCGATGCCGCCGAGGTTGACGAACGCGCCGAAATCGGTGATCTCGACGACTTCGCCTTCCATGCGGAGGCCAGGCTCGAGCTTCTTCAGCGTCTCGCGCTTCTGGGCTTCGAGCTCGTGCTCGAGGATCGCGCGACGGCTGATGATGACGCGGTTGCGGCGCCGGTTCAGCTCGATGATCTTGACCTTGAGGCGCTCGCCCACGTACGGGGAGAGGTCGTTGACGCGGCGGACGTCCACCTGCGACGCGGGCAGGAACGCCCGAACGCCGAGGTTGGCGACGAGGCCACCCTTGACCTTCTCGACGATCTCGACCTCGACGGGGGTCTCCTTCTCGTGGATCTCCTGGAGCAGGTTCCAGGCGCGCTCCTGGTCGGCGCGCTTCTTGGAAAGGATGATCGTGCCGTTCGGGATGTCCGAGCGGACGACGTAAACCTGGATTTCGTCCCCAGGCTTGAAGTACTTCGCTGCCTCATCGGCGTCGACGTCGTGGTCGAAGAGCTGGCCGTACGGCAACGTGCCTTCGATCTTGGCACCGATGTCGACGATGATGCCTTCTTGGCCGAGCATGATGATCGAGCCGGTCAGCACCTGCCCGCGGTGAACGGGCTTGCTGCTGAGCTGCTCGTCGCTGGCCGCGAGGACGTCTTCCATCGTCATCTCGACGTCGTCGTCCATCGCGCCGGCGGCAGCCGCGACGGCTTCCGCGGCAGCGGCTTCGTCGCTCATGAGGTCTTCGCTCATGGGCTCGTCGTCGCTCGACGGCTCTTCGTCGCTGGCCTCGGCAACGGCTTCCGCAGCATCGGCAGCGGGAGCAGCTTCCGCCTCGTCTTCGACGGACTCTGCTTCCGCAGCGTCGTCCTCGTCGGACGCATCAACCGCTGCGGGTTCAGCGGCCTCGGCCGTCGGCTCGGTGCCGGCGTCCGTGGCGTCGTCTTCGGGAGTGGTTTTGGAGGGCTGAGAGGCTTCAGTTTCTGCCGCCACAGTGCCTACACCCTGTTCGGCGTCTGCAGTCGGGGCCTGACTCGAGCGGTCCTCCGGGGCGGGGTCGGTGGTCGTGGCAGGGTCGTCCACAACCTGGG
This sequence comes from uncultured Trueperaceae bacterium, assembly GCA_965365745.1. Taxonomy (GTDB): domain Bacteria; phylum Deinococcota; class Deinococci; order Deinococcales; family Trueperaceae; genus CBDUCW01. The sequence goes on along the minus strand of CBDUCW010000210.1, from coordinate 129 downwards.
TTCGGTTTTCGTCCATGTAAAGGGCTTCCTCCTTGCCTGGGGTTCAACTGGCAAGTACCCATTACATCACATTTCGCGTCGTGAAGGCAAACGAGGCCGACGTTCGAACAAATCAAGCGGGGGATGCTG
>CBDUCW010000209.1:0-4530 GCA_965365745.1 uncultured Trueperaceae bacterium | reverse complement strand
GTGCCCGGCGGCCAGCAGCCCGAGGCCTACCTGCGCGACCTCTGCGCGGACGGGTGACGAGGAACAGAAGCGCCTCGGCAACCGACGCGCGCGCGATCCATCCGTTCGGGTCGGCGTCGGGCATCGCGTCGCGGTTCGCCGGGGTGTCGACCGTGCCCATCGGCCACAGCAGGCTGCCCCACACGCCCTGCTCGGCGACCTCGGCGCGCACCGACCGCAGGTAGCTCGCCACCGCCCCCTTGGCGGCGGCGTAGGCCGGCATGCGCGCCCCGCCGCGCTTCGCCGGGCCGGCCCCGACGGCCACGACGTGACCGCTGCCCTGCGCGATCATCGAGGGAAGGGCGGCGCCGGTCGTCAGGTAGAGCGTCCGCAGGTTGAGGTCGAGCTGACGCTCGAGATCGTCGAGCGACGCCTCGGCGGCGGACTGCATCGAGAAGCCGCCCGCGAGGTTGAGCAGCGCGTCGATGCGGCCCCGGGCTTCGAGCACGGCGGCCACCGCATCCGTCGCGCCGGTCGGATCGGTGAGATCGGCGCCGACCACCGTGGCATCCGGGTGGGCGTCGCGCAGGCCATCCGCGTTCCGCGGCAGGTCGAGCAGCGCGAGACGCCACCCCTCGGCTTCGAAGCGCTCGGCCACGGTGCTCGCGATCGCCCCGGCGGCCCCGGTGATGACGACGACGGGTTCGGTTCGGTCGGATTCGGACATGGGTCTCCTTCGGCTGCGATTTGGCCATGGGCGGGCGTCCGGACGGCCGGCGCCTGGGCCGAGCGCCCCGAGGCATCGGATCTGGCGGCGGGGGCGTCGGTCGATTCGGGCCGGCGTGAGTATCATCGTGCCATGGTCACCGCTCCCACAGCGACGCTCACCCCGCTTCTCGAACGTGCCCGCCGCGCCTCGCGGTCGCTCGCGGCCCTCTCGAGCGGGGCTCGGCGCGACGCCCTCCACGCGCTCGCCGATGCCCTGGTTCCGGCCGCGCCGGCGATCCTCGAGGCGAACGCCGCCGACGTCGCCGCCGAGCGGGCCCGGGGTACCGCGGCCTCGCGCGTCGATCGGCTCGAACTCTCCGAGGCGCGCCTCGCATCGATCGCCGATGCGGTGCACCGCGTGGCCGAGCTGCCCGATCCGGTCGGACGCACGCTGCGCGGCTGGCAGCTCCCCAACGGGCTCGAGGTGCGGCAGGTGACCGTCCCCTTCGGCGTGATCGGCATGATCTACGAGTCGCGCCCCAACGTGACGGTCGACGCCGCCGCGCTGGCGTTCCGGGCCGGGTCGGCGGCCGTGCTGCGGGGTTCGTCGAACGCTCTGGCCAGCAACCGGGAGCTCGTGGCGGCGATGCGTCGCGCGCTCGAGGGCGCCGGGGTGCCGCCGGACGCCATCCAGCTGGTGGACTCGCCCGATCGCGCGCTCGTTACCGAGCTGCTCACGGCCCGCGGCCACGTCGACCTCGTGATCCCGCGCGGCGGTGCGTCGCTGATCCGCCACGTCGTGGACGCGGCCACGGTGCCGGTGATCGAGACGGGCGTGGGGAATTGCCACGTCTACGTCGACGCCGGCGCCGACCTCGAGCGCGCCGTGGAGATCGTGCACAACGCGAAGGTGCAGCGGCCCGGCGTCTGCAACGCCGCCGAGACGCTGCTGGTCCACCGGAACGAGGCCGAGGCCTTCCTCCCCGTGGTGCTCGCCGACCTGGCGCGGGCCGGCGTCCGCCTCCACGGCTGTGCGCGAACCCGTGCGCTCGCGCCGGACGGCGTCGAGGTGGCTGCGGCGACCGAGGAGGATTGGGCCACGGAGTACCTCGACCTCGAGCTCGCCGTGCGCGTCGTGGACGACCTCGACGCCGCGCTGGAGCACATCCGCACCTACGGCAGCCAGCATTCCGAGGCGATCCTCACGCGCTCCCGGGCGCGGGCGAGGGCGTTTCAGGCCGACGTCGACGCGGCGGCGGTCTACGTCAACGCGTCGACCCGTTTCACCGACGGCGAGGAGTTCGGGTTCGGTGCCGAGATCGGCATCAGCACCCAGAAGCTGCACGCCCGTGGGCCGATGGGGCTGGCCGAGATGGTCACGAGCAAGTACCTGATCGAGGGCGAGGGCCAGATCCGCGGCTGACGGTGGGCGCGCGGCGGTCGGCGCGGTGCCGACGCGTCGTGCGCCCGGCACGCCGTCGACCGCCGCCCTTCGGAGCCGTCGGTCGATGCGGTCCGGCCGTGCCGCGGAAGGCCGTCACAGACGCGCCTGCTGAACACCGTTCACCCGGGCCGAATCGAGCGCTCGCCGAGGCGCTGTGGAAACGCGAGGAAATTCGTCCAGGACGGCGCTCACGCTTTGACGAGGGGGGCCGTCTCGGGGTATGATTCAAGCGAACGATCCGCGGGGTCGACGCCCACGTGACGCCCACGTCTCGACGCGGCCGACCCCGTGTTTTCTGTGCCCGTGCGGGCACGCCCACGGGCATTTCCGGAGGTTTCCTTGAGCACCTACAGTGCAGAAAACATCAAAGTCCTGAAGGGCCTCGAAGGGGTCCGCATGCGCCCTGCGATGTACGTGCAGGGCGGCACCGGGATCGACGGCTACCACCAGCTCCTCACCGAGATCATCGACAACGCGATCGACGAGGCGCTGGCCGGCTACGCCGACACGGTCACCGTGACGCTGCACGCCAACGGATCGGCGTCGGTGCACGACAACGGCCGCGGCATCCCGGTCGAGGTGATGAAGAAGGAGAAGCGCCCCGCGGTCGAGGTGATCTTCACCGAGCTCCACGCCGGCGGCAAGTTCGACTCGAACGCCTACAAGGTCTCCGGCGGCCTCCACGGCGTCGGGTCCTCGGTGGTCAACGCGCTGTCGACCTTCCTCGAGGCCGAAGTCACCAAGGACGGCAAGGTGCACCGCATCCGCTTCGATCGCGGCGACGTCACGTTCCCCGTCCAGGTCGTCGGCGATGCACCCAAGGGCGAGAGCGGATCGAAGGTCACCTTCCAGCCCGACCCGGCGATCTTCAAGGAGGTCACGTCGGGGTTCGACTACCAGCGCATGCGGCGGCGCCTGCGCGAGCTGGCCTACCTCACGGGCGGCGTGAAGATCGTGCTCGAGGACCTGCGGCACAGCGAGCCGCGCATCGACGAGTTCCAGGAAGACGGCGGCGTGGCGGCCTTCGCCGAGAACCTCGCCAAGGACGGGAAGCCGCTCTACGAGGAGCCGGTGCTCATCTCCGAGCGCACGATCGTCGAGCTCGACGAAGGCGACGAGGAGATCGAGGTCGAGGTCGGCATGATGCACACCGCGGGGTACGGCCAGACGGTGCTCACCTACGCCAACATGATCACGAACCGCGACGGCGGCACGCACCTGACGGGCTTCAAGACCGCCTACACGCGCGTGCTCAACATGTACGCGAAGGCCAAGAACCTGATCAAGAAGAACGAGCCCGCCCCGACGGGGGACGACTTCCTCGAGGGCATCTACTGCGTGATCTCGGTCAAGCTCGGCGATCCGCAGTTCGAGAGCCAGGCGAAGGTCAAACTGCTCAACCCCGAGGCGCAGTCGGCCGTCATGTCGGTCGTGTACGAGAAGTTCAACGAGGTGCTCGAGGAGAATCCGAAGATCGGCAAGGCGATCATCGAGAAGGCCGCCAACGCCGCCAAGGCCCGCGAAGCGGCGCGCAAGGCGCGCGATCTCGTGCGGCGCGCGAATCCGCTCGACAACGACGAGCTGCCCGGCAAGCTCGCCGACTGCCAGAGCCAGGATCCGAGCATCAGCGAGATCTACATCGTCGAGGGCGACTCGGCCGGCGGCAGCGCGAAGCAGGGGCGGGAGCGCCGCTTCCAGGCCATCCTGCCGCTGCGCGGGAAGATCCTGAACGTCGAGAAGGCCAACATCGGCCGCATCCTCAAGAACGCCGAGATCCGGGCGATGATCGCCGCGATCGGCGCGGGGCTCGAGGGCACCGGCGACGAGCAGCACTTCAGCCTCGACGACGTGCGCTACCACCGGATCATCATCATGACCGACGCCGACGTCGACGGCAGCCACATCCGGACGCTGCTGCTGACCTTCTTCTACCGCTACATGCGCCCGTTGATCGACGCCGGCTACCTCTACATCGCGCAGCCGCCGCTCTACGGCATCCGCTGGGGGCGCAGCCGAACCCTCGAGTACGTCTTCGACGACGCCACCCTGCAGCGCACGCTCAAGGAGAATCAGGGCCGCAAGTTCGAGATCCAACGCTTCAAGGGCCTCGGCGAGCTGAACGCCGAGGAGCTCTGGGAGACGACGATGGACCCCGAGGCCCGCGTGCTCAAGCGGGTGTCGATCGAGGACGCGCTCGACGCCAGCGAGACCTTCGAGATGCTGATGGGCAGCGAGGTGCCGCCCCGGCGCGCGTTCATCGAAGACAACGCGCACTTGGCGAACCTCGACATCTGACTCTCCGTCGATCGTTCGACGCGAATGCGGGGCGCGCCAGTCGGCGCGCCCCGCGCTTCGTCGGAGCCCAGGAGCGTTCCTCGGCAGCAGCCCCTCGCCCTGGG
>CBDUCW010000208.1:0-4549 GCA_965365745.1 uncultured Trueperaceae bacterium | reverse complement strand
GACCATTTCCTCCAGCCAGGGCTGCCGAAGCGCCTGGCCGCTGCGCTCGAGCCCGCACCCGACGCCTTGATCCTGGCCCTGCCCCGGGGCGGGGTTCCGGTGGCGGCCGAGGTCGCCCGGGCGCACGGGCTCGAGCTCGACGTCCTCCCGGTGCGCAAGATCGGCGTCCCCGGCCACCGCGAATTGGCCGGCGGAGCGCTGGCGCCGGGCGGTCCGCCCGTGTGGAACCGAGCGGTGCTGGCCTCGATCGGCAGGACGGAGGCCGACCTGGAGCGCGTGCTGGCCGAGGAGCGCGCCGAACTCACGCGGCGCCAGCGCGTGTACCGCGGCGACGCGCCACCGCCGCGCATCGCCGGCCGCGAAGTGTGGCTGATCGACGACGGCCTGGCCACGGGCGCGACGATGCGCGCGGCCGTGGCGGCCGTGCGGGCGCAGGCACCCACGCGGCTCGGGGTGGCGGTGCCGGTCGCCCCCGCCGACACGGGCAGGGAGCTCCGCCGCGCGGTCGACGCCTACGTGTGCCTGGCCGAGCCCGAGCCCTTCCGCGCGGTCGGCCTCTGGTACGAGCGCTTCGATCAGGTGGACGACGACACCGTCGTTCGCGTGCTGGAAGCGTCGCGCGCCGGCTGAGCCGCCGGCGCGCGGGTGCGGCCCCGAGGCCCGGCTCAGCCGGCGTCCCTCGACGCCTTCCAGATGTCGATCCCCGCGTCCTTCGCGTGCTCGTCGATGGCGGCGAGTTCGTCGTCGGAAAACGCGAGCTTCTCGGTCGCGGCGACGTTCTCCTCGAGCTGACGCACGCTGCTCGCGCCCGCGAGCACGCTCGCCACCGTGTCGTGGCGGAGGCACCAGGAGAGCGCCATCTGCGCCAGGGTCTGGCCGCGGTCGGCCGCGATCTCGTTGAGGGCCCGCACCCGCGCGAGCGTGTCGTCGGCGAGGAAGTCCTCGGAGAACTCGTCCGAGTAGCGCAGGCGGGCGTGGTCGGGGATGTCGCCGAGGTACTTCGAGGTCAGCAGTCCCTGCGCCAGCGGCGAGAACACGATGGCGCCGGCTCCGACGCCCTCGAGCGTGTCGAGAAGCTCGTCCTCGATCCAGCGGTTGAGCATCGAGTAGGAGGGCTGGTGGATGAGCAGCGGGACGCCCATGTCGGCCAGGATCTCGGCCGCCTCGCGGGTCTTGGAAGGGGAGTAGGAGCTGATGCCCGCGTAGAGCGCCTTGCCCATGTGGACCGCGTCCGCCACGGCGCCGAGCGTCTCCTCGAGCGGCGTGTTCGGATCGAAGCGGTGCGAGTAGAAGATGTCGACGTAGTCGAGGCCCATCCGCTCGAGGCTCTGGTCGAGGCTGGCGAGCAGGTACTTGCGCGAGCCCCAGCTGCCGTAGGGACCGGGCCACATCTCGTACCCGGCCTTGCTCGAGATGACCAGCTCGTCGCGGTACGGGGCCAGGTCGGTGGCCAGCACGCGCCCGAAGTTCAATTCGGCGGAACCCGGCGGCGGACCGTAGTTGTTGGCCAGGTCGAAGTGCGTGATCCCGAGGTCGAAGGCCCGCAGGATCATCGCGCGCATCGTCTCGTACGAGCGGTCGAAGCCGAAGTTGTGCCACAGTCCGAGCGACAGGGCCGGCAGGTCGAGGCCGGAGCGGCCCACGCGGCGGTAGGCCATCCGCTCGTAGCGGTCGGACGAAGCGGTGTGGGGGCCGTACGGGGACGGGAAGACGGGCACGGGAGTCTCCTTCGGAAGCGGGGGGTCGGCGGAGGGCGTCGCGACGCAACGCTAGCACCGCCGCCTGCGGTGCGGGAGGGAGGATCCCTGCAGGTTCAGGGACGACCGGCGGAGTTCGCCCCGTCGTCCCCGTCCGTGGGCGACCGCGACGAGCGCCGGACCGAACGGCGCTGGATCTCCTCGATCGTCTTCACGCGCGCGAACATCGCCACCACGAACACCGCGATCGCGGCGACGAGCCCGAGCCCGGCCACGATCTCGACGCCGACGAGCCATTCGGGGCCGCCGGAGCGCACCCACGGCTCGGCGACGCCGCGGACCACCAGGGAGGGGTGGAACAGCCAGAAGGTCCACGCCTCGAGGCGTTCCTGCCGCAGGCCGCCCGGGCGCGGCATCAGCCAGAAGGCGACGCCCATGATCAGCGAGAGCGCGAACCCGAGCGCCCCGAAGTGCACGTGCGTGGTGCGGAACGGCGCCGCCCAGGACGGAAGCAGGTAGAAGATCACGCCGAGGATCGCGGTCACGAGCAGCCAGATCAGCGCGGCGCGAATCAGTGCGACTTCGTAGCGGCTCACGGATGCCTCGAGGTGCCGCGGCGATCGTCGTGGCGGATCGAGGCGAGCACGGTTCGGACGCCGCCGGTGGGGTGCTCCGGATCCGCGATGAAATGGGGACGGGTCATGGCCATACGTCCTCTCGGTAGGGAACGAGGGGGGGCTGCGCGGCCTACCTGCACGGTATCTGCTCGGCCCCCGGCCTTCGGGGTCCCGCCGCGCGCGCCGCGCCGCAGGCGCCCCGCCCGGCCGACCCGGGGGCGTACACCCGACGCGCGCCCGCCGGCTGCCGCCGTATCCTGCCGCGTGCCGCAACTGTTCGCCCTCCTCGGCGCCGTCGCGATCAGCTTCTCGGCGATCTTCGTGCGCCTCGCCGACGTCGCTCCGGCCACGGCCGCCTTCTTCCGCAGCGGCTACGCGCTCCCGGTGCTGCTGATCGCGTGGTGGTTCACGCGAGAGGGCGACACGCGGAGCCGCCAGAACCGTGTCTGGACCGTGCTCGCTGGGCTCTTGATGGGCGGTTCGCTGCTGGCCTGGAACTACGCGATCCCGCTCATCGGGGCGGGTCTGTCGACCGTGATCGGGAACACCCAGGTCGTGTTCGTGGGCATCGCCGCGTGGCTGATCTTCGGCGAACGCCCGTCGCGGGCGGCCGCGGTCGCGGTGCCGGTCGTCTTCGCCGGCGTACTCCTCTCGACCGGACTCGGCGGCGCCGCGGCCTACGGCGAAGCGCCGGTCGTCGGAGCGGCGATCGCCTTCGCGAACGCCCTCGTGTACGCGACCTTCCTGCTGACCTTCCGGCGCCTCGTGCGCGACGTGTCGCTTCCGACCGGTGCGCAGCTGGATGCGACGATCGGCGCCGCCGCGCTCCCTCTGGTCGTCGGGCCGCTCACCGATCCCGCCTTCTCGCTCGTGCCGGCCTGGCCCGAGCACGGATGGCTGGCCCTGCTCGCGCTGGGGTCGCAGGTGATCGGCTGGTTCTGCATCCTCGTCGCGCTGCCCCGCCTCCCCGCGCTGCAAACCTCGATCATCCTCCTGCTGCAACCGGCGCTCGCCGTGCTGTGGGGGTACCTGATCTTCGCCGAGGTGTTGTCGACCGTGCAGTGGCTCGGGGTGGGGGCGGTCCTCGCGGGCGTCGGGATGCTGAGCGTCGCCAGCGCCCGCGCGAGGCGTCGCGAGCGGCGCGCCTGACGTCGAGGGCACGGTGGGGGCCCGACGGCCGGCGGTACAGTGGACCCCACTGCTCAGCTCCGGAGCGGGGTGCAGCGAGCCCCATCGCGCGCCACTCGCTCCCGAAGGCGCCGCATTCCGCGGCACCGCCCCCGCACACCGCACCCGCCCCCGAGGAGACCCCATGCGAACCTGGACCGTTTACCTGTCCGGAGAGATCCACACCGACTGGCGCGAACGCATCGAAGCCGGCGTCGAAGCGGCCGACCTCGACATCGAGTTCACGGCCCCGGTCACCGACCACCCCGCCAGCGACGCCGCCGGCGACATGCTCGGGGTGCCCGACGACGCCTTCTGGCGCGACCACCAGAGCGCCAAGGTCAACGCGATCCGCACGCGCACGCTCATCGCCGACGCCGACGTGGTCGTGGTCCGTTTCGGCGAGCAGTACCGCCAGTGGAACGCGGCCTTCGACGCCGGCTACGCGGCGGCGCTCGGGACGCCGCTCATCACGCTGCACGGCGACGAGCACGGCCACGCCCTCAAGGAGGTCGATGCCGCGGCGCTTGCGACGGCGTCCACGCCCGAGCAGGTCGTCGAGATCCTGCGCTACGTCACCCAGGAGTAGGACCGATGCGCGCACTGTGGAGCTTCGGCCTGAGCGCGGTGCTGGTGGCGCTGCTCGCCGCCTGCGCCCCCGCTGCCGTGCCGCGTGCGATCGACGTCGTACGGTCCGACGTACCGATCGACGTCCGGGCGGGCGAGACCGTCGATCTGCTCGTGCGCTACGACTACGCGGAGTTCGGGTTGGCCCCCGGGGAGCTCGAGCCGCTCGGCATCCTCCCGGACGTGCTCGAGCCGGTGCGCCGCAGCGTCACGGGCCGCTTCGCGCTCCGGCCGGCGGGCATCCCCGAGGGCTGGGCCGCGCGCCGCGTGCGGGTCGACCGCGTGCTCGAGCCGCTCGGCGACGAAGCGTTCCCGGGCGATGGGGGGGAGCAGGGCGATCTGTACGTGCTCGAGGCCGTGCTGCGCCTGACGGTGCCGCCGTCGGCCACCCCGGGAATCGAGACGGCCCGCTTCGTCCTGCGGGCGTTCAACGGGGTCGAG
>CBDUCW010000207.1:0-4555 GCA_965365745.1 uncultured Trueperaceae bacterium | reverse complement strand
CCACGCGGGCGATCGGCCAGCTCGTCGGCAGGACGGGGAGCGTCGTCGGCATCGACCCCAGCGAGAGCGCGCTGGCGATGGCCAGGCGCCGATGCGCCGACCAGGACTGGGTGTCGTTCGAATTGGCCGACGCGACCGTCCTGCCGTTCGATGACGCGTCGTTCGACGTCGCCTTGGCGACCCAGACCTACGAATACGTCGAGGATGTCGATTCGGCCTTGGCGGATCTCTGCCGGGTGCTTCGCCCTGGCGCCCGAGCGCTCATCCTCGACTCCGACTGGGATTCGTGCGTGTGGCGCACGAGCGATCGGGAGCGGATGCGCCGCGTCATCGACCTTTGGAATACGCACTGCCCGCACCCGTTCCTGCCGCGCACCCTGAAGCGACGTCTGGAGCGGGCGGGGTTCGATGTGGTCGATCGGGCCGTCCACACGATCTTCAATCCCGAGTACGACCGCACCACCTACAGCTACGGCATGATCGAGTTCATCCACTCCTACGTGCGCAGCGTCGACGGCGTTCCGACCGGGGAGATCGACGCGTGGGCGGAGGACCTGCACCACCTGGGGGAGAAGGGCGAGTACTTCTTCAGCCTCGACCGCTACATCTTCGTGGCGGAGAAGCCGTCGTGACGTGGGCCGAGCTCAGTCGGACGGACCCGGGTCGACGTCTCCCGGCACGAGCCCCAGGACCTCCATCGCCACGTCGGGCCGATCGGTGATGACCCCGTCGGCCCCGACGTCGAAGGCGGCGCGAATCTCGCTCGCGTCGTTCAGGGTCCACACCTGCACGGCGCGGTTCTTGGCGCGCGCCGCGCGCACGAAGGCCGGCGACAGCACCCGGATCGGCCCTTGGCGCGGGGGGATCTGGTAGGCGTCGACCTGCGGCACGTAGGGGCCGTCGAGCCGGAGCGTCGACAGCACGAGCATGCGGAGCACCTGCGGCGTCGCCGCCGAGACCGCGACCTCGGGGCACTCGGCCCGAAAGGCCTCGGTGGCCTCGGCCTGGAACGATCCGACGATCGTGCGCGCCTCGAGCCCGGCGTCCCGCAGCGCCCGGCACAGGTGGGGCGCGCCGAGCGCCGCGAGCGCGCCGTCGTCCGAGGGCTTGAGCTCGATCACGTAGGCGGCGTCGGGGACCGCGGCGAACACCTCGCCGAGCGTGGGGATCTGCACGCCGCGTGCGCGCCAGGGCGTGCCGCCGGCGGCGTCGACGTAGCCCCAGCCGGCGTCGAGCACCTGCAGCTCGGCCCGGGTGAGGTCACGCACCGCGCCGCTGCCGTCCGTGGTCCGATCGACGGTCGTGTCGTGGATCACCATCAGCTCGTCGTCGGCCGAGAGCTGCACGTCGAGCTCCAGCATGTCGGCGCCGAGGGCGTGGGCGTGCTCGAAGGCCGCAACGGTGTTCTCGGGCCGCAGGTCCCGCCCCCCGCGGTGGGCGATCACGAGCGCGCGGTCGGGCAGGCTCTCGAGCACGGCCGCCGGCGGCGGCGTCGGGGTGAGCGCAGTCGCCACGAGGTAGGCCAGCACGATCGCTGCCAGCACGATCAACGTCCACCGCCAGAAAGCTCGCATGGCGCGAGCATAGCGCGGGAGTGGCAAACCCCGATTGCGCCCGGTGCTGCCGCCTCGAGAGCGTGGGGGCGCCGCGGGGGGCGCGAACCGACACGGCGATCTGCCGCCGGGCGCTAGCCTGACGAACGATGAACGAGATGTCGCGCGATCCCCACCCCTCCGCCGCCGATGCGGGCCGCCGCGGCTCCGGCACGGCATCGCTCGCCCTCGGCCCCGTCGCGCTGGCGGTGCGTGACCCCGAGCGCACCGGGGCGTTCTACCGGCAGGTCCTCGGTCTCGAAGCGCTCGGCGGCGATGGCGACCGCACCCTGTACGGGGCGCACGGAGGCGAACCGGTCGTCGAGCTGCGCCGGGCCACGGCGGAGGGTCCGGCGTCGCGCGGTCCGCGGCGTCCGCCGGGGCTGTTCCATGCCGCGATGCTCCTGCCCACCCGCGCCGATCTCGGGCGCTGGCTCCGGCACGCTCACGCGGCCACCGGCGGGCGCCTGGGCCAGGCCGACCACCTCGTGAGCGAGGCCTTCTACCTCGACGATCCGGAGGGGAACGGCATCGAGGTCTACCGCGACCGCCCGCGAGCCGAGTGGCCGCGCGATCCCAGCGACCCGGAGCGCCTGCGCATGGCGACCGACCCCGCCGACATCGAGGGCATCGTCGCCGCGGCCGGCGGCGCGCCGTGGTCGGGTGCTCCGGCGGGGACCACGCTCGGCCACGTGCACCTGCGCGTCTCCGCACTCGAGCCCGCTCGCGCGTTCTGGTGCGACGTGCTGGGCTTCGAGCTCATGGCGACGTATCCCGGCGCGCTGTTCCTGGCGCGCGACGGCTACCACCACCACATCGGACTCAACACCTGGCAGAGCGCGGGGCAGCCCCCGGCGCCGGACGGCGCGCCAGGCCTGCACGCGGTGCGGATCGGCCTGCGGGCGGACGCCTACGACGCCGTCGTCGAACGGCTCGAGGCGCGCGGCGTGGCGCACGAGGCGGGCCCCGGCGGCCGGACCGTGCGCGACCCCGACGGACTTCGCATCGATCTCGCCCGGCGCAGCTGACCGCGGGGCGAAGGTCGCGCCCCCACGGCCGAACCGGGTGCGCTACTCCAGGAAGTCGCGGAGTTTGCGGGTGCGGCTCTCGTGGTACTTGAGCTTGCGCAGCGCCTTGTTCTCGATCTGCCGGATGCGCTCGCGGGTCACGCCGAAGTGGCTGCCGACCTCCTCGAGCGTGTGTTCGCGTCCGTCGACGAGCCCCTTGCGGAGCTTGAGCACCATCGCCTCGCGCTCGTTCAGCTTGGCGAGCGCCTCCTCGAGCTCCTCGGACAGGATCGTCTTGCTGGCCTGTTCGACCGGGCTCTCGATGTTCTCGTCGGGGATGAAGTCGCCGTAGAAGCTGTCCTCTTCGTCGCCGATCGGGGTCTCGAGGCTGATCGGCTCGCGCGTGAGTTTGAACGCCTCCTCGACCTTCTCGGCGTTCCAATCGGGGCCCATCGCATCGGCGATCTCCTCGTAGCTCGGCTCCCGGGAGAGCTCCTGCTGCAGCCGCCGGCTGGCGCGCGTCAGCTTGTTGATCGTCTCGACCATGTGCACCGGGATGCGGATCGTGCGGCTCTGATCGGCGATCGCTCGGTTGATCGCCTGCCGGATCCACCAGGTCGCGTAGGTGCTGAACTTGTAGCGCCGGCGGTACTCGAACTTCTCGACCGCGCGGATCAACCCCTGGTTCCCCTCCTGGATCAGGTCGAGGAAGCTCATGCCGCGCCCGTTGTACTTCTTGGCGATGCTCACGACGAGGCGCAGGTTGGCCTCGATCAGGTGCTGCCGCGCCATGTCGCCGTCCTCGACGATGCGCTGCAGCTGCCGGCGGGCCCGGGCCTCGAGATCGTCGCCGCTCTCTTCGAGCTCGGCGCGGGCCATCTCGCCCTCTTCGATCCGCCGCGCGAGGCTGATCTCCTCTTCGAGCGTCAGCAGCTTCACCCGGCCGATCTCCTGCAGGTACTGCCGCACGGGATCGTTCGTCTTGACGCGGCTGTCGGCCATCGCCTCGGCGCGGGCTTCCATCTCTTCGATGTCGTCCGTCTCGTCCTCGTCGTCCTCGTCGTCGAGGATCTCGTCGTCGGCGAGGTCTGCGATCACGACGTCCTTGCTCTCGAGGAGCTGGATCAGGTCTTCGAAGTTCTGGTTCTCTTCGTCGAGGCCGAGTTGATCGAGCGCGCTGGCGTACGCCTTGCTGATCTCCTCGGTGTCGAGGCTGCCCTCTTCGCTTCCGCGCGCGAGCAGCTTCTGGATCGGCTCGGTCGACAGCCAGGCCGCCACAGCGGCCTGGGGATCGGGAGCTCCGGCGTCCTTCACCTTGGTCTTCGCCATCCTGCCTCCTCCACGAGTGCGCCACGTCCCCGGGGGGGCGGGGGCGAGCGCCGGGTCGTCGTGTCGCCATCCCGAAACGCCATGGGCAGGGTGCGGCCGAAACCGCACGAATGGAGCGTCGCGGGGCCAGACGATACCACGGGGGCGAAACAGGGGCGCACGCGACACGCGGGGTTCGCGGCGGGCCACCGGGCGGGCGTCGAGCCGGGCGCGGCGAACGCCGCGGGGCGACCGTGCGAGGCCGGCGATGGGCCGACGGGCGCGCGGGGCGCCCAGCCCGTTTCCGCGCTCAGGACTGCAGCGAGGCGCCACGCACCAAACGTTCGAAGCGCGCGGTCGCGACGGGCGGCGGCGTCACGGCGACCACGCTGCGCCCCTTGCGCCCGAAGGCGCGCACCTCGGTGTCGAAGCCGTCGCTGCTCACCAGCACCAGCGGCGCGTCGCCCCCGTCGCGCGACGGCAACAGAAGCGCCAGGCGCTGGGCGCGCACCTGATCGATCACCTGCTCGAGCGCATCGAGCAGCAGGGGCATCCCGCCCGCCGGCAAGGGCGCGAGGTCGATCTCGTGCAGCGTGTCGCGGCTGTCGAGCAGCCAGGCGCGCGGCTCGACGTCGCCACTTGCCCCCG
>CBDUCW010000206.1:0-4571 GCA_965365745.1 uncultured Trueperaceae bacterium | reverse complement strand
TAGGCCCAGTGGGCGGCCACGCCGTACTCGGCGACTTCGTGCATCCGTTCGGTCCGGATCTGCACTTCGATCGGTTGGCCGACGTTCCCGATCACGGTGGTGTGCAGGCTCTGGTAGTTGTTCGGCTTGGGCACGGCGACGTAGTCCTTGAACCGGCCGGGGATCGGCGTCCACAGGCTGTGGACGATGCCGAGCGCCCGGTAGCAGACCGCCTTCTCGGCCTCCTCGCCCGACAGCTCGGTGGCGCTCTTCTCGTCGAGGCTGGAGCTCTCGGGCTCGAAGATGGCGCGGATCGCCATCAGGTCGAAGATCTGATCGAGGTTCTTGTTGTCGCGCTGCATCTTCCGGTACGTGCTGTAGAGGTGCTTGCTGCGCCCCGACAGTTCGAACTCGAGCCCCTCCTCTTCGAGCCGGTCGTTCAACAACGAGATCGCATCGCGCACGTAGGCCTCGCGCTCGGCCTTCCGCATGCGCACCTGGCGCTCGATCTGGCGGTACCGCTCCGGCTCGAGGTAGCTGAACGCGAGGTCCTCGAGCTCGTTCTTGACGTGGCTGATGCCCAAGCGATGCGCCAGCGGCGCGAAGATCTCGAGCGTCTCCTTGCTGATCCGTTGCTGCTTGTGCACCGGCATCGCGCTGAGCGTGCGCATGTTGTGCAGCCGATCGGCGAGCTTGACGAAGATGATGCGAACGTCGCCCACCATCGCCAGCAGCATCTGCCGCAGGTTCTCGGACTGCTCGTCCTCGTAGACCCGCACGGCGAGCTTGGAGATCTTGGTCTCGCCCTCGACGATCGTCTTGACGGTCGTCCCGAACTGCTCCTCGATCTGTTCGAAGGTGACCGGCGTGTCTTCGACGGTGTCGTGGAGGAGCCCGGCGATCAGCGCATCGGCGTCGAGGTGCATCTCGGCGAGCAACGCCGTGACGGCCACCGGATGCGTGATGAACGGTTCACCCGACTTGCGGAACGCGCCGGCATGCGCCTCCTCGGCGAGTTCGAAGGCGGCGGCCAGGCGCGCGCGATCCGCACTCTCGAGGTACCGCGTCTCGCGCTGTAGGCCTTCGAGCAGTCCGTCCATGGACTCCGGAGTCTAGCACCAGCCCGACGCGCGGTGGGTGCGTGCGGATGCGTGGCAGACGACGCAGACCGCCGCCCAGAACGGACCTGCGCGGCGGTCGCGACTCCGCAGCGGAGACGCGCTCGGCGACGGGATTGCAGGCGATTCGCGGGGAATCGCGACCCCGCGAGCCTAGGCCCCCGCCGGTCCCCTCCCCCGCTCGATGGCGCCGCGCGCCCGCAACGCCAGCACCACCGCGCCGAGCCCGCCGAGCACCAGGTTCCCCAGCCACGGCCCCAGCCAAATCGGCACCACCCCGGTCTGGGCGAACAGCTGCCCGAAGGTCAGGATCAGGTACCAGGCCAGCGTCACGACGAGGGAGAGACCGAAGGCGACGGCCCGGCTGCGCGAATACAGGATGGACAGGGGGAGCGCCACGAGGAGCAGCACGAGGTTCGCGAGCGGCTCGGCGAGGCGGCGGTGGAACAGGGCTCCGGCCTGCCGCTGCCGGGTCGCCCCCAGATCGGGATCGCGGCTGTCGGCCCACAGCTCCGAGATCGAACGCGTGTCCTCGAAGCCGCCGCCGCTGAATCGGGCGACGAGGTCGTCGGCCGTGACGTCGGTGGTCACCTCGAGGGGCCGGTCCTCTCCGCTCGCTCCGGTGGCGAGGAGCAGCACGTCGGAGACCGTCGCCGACGGATCGTCGAAGGCTGCGACGTCGATCCGACGCACCTCGTAGTCGTAGAGCACCAGGCTCGTGTCCTCGAAGGCTCCCCGTCGCGCGCGGATCACGGTGAGCACGTCTCCGTCCCAGCGCTCGACGCGGACGTCGCGCACCACGTCGCCCCCGCGGTCGGCCTGCTCGAAGGTCAGCTCGAAATCCCCGATCGGCACCCCCTGCGCGGCCAAACGGAACAGCCCGCTCCGTTCGGCGGTGAGCTCCCAGTAGTCGCTGCCGACGCGCGCCTGGGTCTCGGGGAGGACCCACTGGTTCAGCGCGACCGCGGCCAGCGTCGCGAGCACCCCGAGGACGATCGCAGGGCGAACGATGCGCCCCAGCGAGACGCCGCCAGCCCGCAGCGCCAGCAACTCGCGGTCGTGGGCGAGGCGCCCGAAGGCGAGGAGCACGGCGAGCACCAGTGCGATGGGCAGGGTCTGGACGATGGCGGTCGGCACCTGCAGCGCGAACCAGCGCAGCATCGGAACCACGGGGGTTCCCACGACCCATTGCAGCCGCCCCAGCACCGCCGATG
Source organism: uncultured Trueperaceae bacterium (assembly GCA_965365745.1). Classification (GTDB taxonomy): domain Bacteria; phylum Deinococcota; class Deinococci; order Deinococcales; family Trueperaceae; genus CBDUCW01. Next base: position 2,260 of record CBDUCW010000206.1, on the reverse strand, counting down.
TGACGATCAACCCGCTGTAGAGGAGCAGCCCGAACAGGAGCGGCGGAATCAGTTCGCCGAGCACGTAGCGATCGACGCGGCGGCCGACCCGGGTCCCGGGCGGACGCGCGGCCGTGGTCGCACCGCCTTGCGTCCGCGCGGGGCCGTTCGACCGGTCGTTCGGCGCGCTCGAGCTCACGGCGCGTCCGGGGTCACGGGCGATGGATCGTCCGGAGTCGCCGGCAGGGACGCGAACGTGCCCGAGTACGGATCGAGCGGACGGTCCGGCAGCGCGTAGGTCAACGACAGCGCGGTCTCCCCGTCTCGGGCCTCGTAGCCCACGGTCCACGCTCCGCAGCAGCCGTCCCAGACGAGCTCGAGGCCGTGCGCGACGAGTGCCGGTTCGCTGCGGGCGAGGTCGGCGACGTCGACGGCAACCGAGGGGCGCAGGCGGAGCACGTCGACCTGCAGCGGGACCGCGACGCCGATCTCGACGTCCTCGAGCCGGCCAGCACCGACGTCGTAGCGGGCCCGCACGGAGAGCTCGCCCGCGTGGCCCGTTCCGCGCGAGGCGCCCCACCCGACGGTCGACGTGCCCTCGAACCAGAGCGGGGCGCTCGCGTCATCCGACATCCAGCCGTCCATCCGGGCTTCCGCGCCTGCGGTCCAGCCCCCCCACGCCTCGGACCGCCCCGCGTCGAGCCGCACCGAGATCCGGTCGATCCCCGCGCCCTCGTCGTCGCCGGCGAGCCGGAGCTCGACATCGGCGTCGGCCGAGACCAGCACAGGCCGATAAGCATCGTCGCCGCTACGGGCATCCGTGGCGTCGCGCGATCCGGAGCCCGGAGGGCCCGCGACCGCGAGATCCCGCACGCCGAACGACGCCTCGAGCCGGTGCCGCGGCCCGACGCGATCGATCTCGGAGCTGAACGGGCTGTCGCCGACGACCACGCGCCGATCGTACCCGAGGCGCGCCGCGAGCCTCCCCTGCGTCCAGCCGAGGCTGGGACGCGCGCGAAGCCAGTGCTGCCCGGCGACGCCGGCGATCGCCCCGGCGCCGTCGGACGCGCGACGCGGGTACACCGCCGACGCGCCCTCGACCGGCATCCGGAACTCGACGCCGGGCCCGAGGGCGGCCACCGCATCCAGACCGGCCTCGAGCCCGACGCGCGGGCCGAGGGCAGGGTCCTCGGCGTCCGGTTCCGCGGACACCGCAGCGAAGGGGCGGACGTACGCGTCCGCATCTACGCCCAGCCCAAGGTCGAGCGACGCACCGAGTCGCACGCCGGCCTCGGCATCGACGAGCGCATCGTCCGCGGCGCCTCGCTGTCGGAGCGAAAGGTCGACGCGGGCGAACGGATCGAGGCTCCGCTCGAGCTCGACCTCGAACGCCGGGCCTCGATCGGTGGCTGCGAACGCGGCCTCGACCCGAGCCTCCGCGGCAGGCGGGACCGGTCCCGCCACGCGCAGCCGACCTACGGCGGCCGCCTCGGCCGCATCGAGGCCGGCGAGGCCGAATTCGAGCGTCGTGACAACAGGGCCCGCCTCGGCGCGGGGCCCGAGATCCGCCGACGAACCAGCGGCAGCGCCGGGGCTCGCTCCGGACGTCGCACCAGGGCTCGGCCTTGGGTTCCCGGCATCGTCGCCGCCCACTCCGGCTCGGGCCAGGCGGACGGGCCCCACGATCAGACTCGTCGACGACGCCAGCGCGTCGTCACCGCTCGGCACGCCCAGCACGACGGGCGGGATCAGATCGGCGAGTGCCTCGTCGTCGAGGTCGACGTCGCCGAGCGCGAAGCTCCCGACCCCCAGGCGCAACGTCGCAGCATCGGCCCGCAGGACCCCGGAGCTCGCATCGACGCGGAGCCGGCGCGTCTCGATGCGAACCGGCGACGCGGCGGGTCGCGCGCCGCAGCGGCAGACGGCGAGCGTCGCCTCGAGGGCCGTGGCGACGCCGTCCTCGAGGCGGCCGCGGACCGCGATGACGTCGGCCGAGCGCGTCTGCACCACGGGGCGATCGAGTTCGAGCACGCCGGTCGCCAGCGTCAGCCGCCCTTCGGCAGCCGTGCCCACGACCGCGTCGCTGCGCAGCCCGATGCCGAGAAAGGTCAGGCGCTCGGACGAGCCGACCAGCCGCCGCGACCGCAGCTCCACGCCGTCGGTTCGCAGCAGCGCGCGTTCGACGTCGAGCTCGACGGCCCCGGTCCGCAGCCCGCGGAGCACGATTCGGTCGCCCGCGAGCGTCCACGTGCCGTCCACGGCGTCGATGCAGGCGCCGCCC
>CBDUCW010000205.1:0-4602 GCA_965365745.1 uncultured Trueperaceae bacterium | reverse complement strand
GGCGGTCCGGACGTCGGCAGCCCGGACGTCGGCAGTCCGGACGGCGGCAGTCCGGACGGCGGCGGTCCGCACCGGACGTCGGCCGTGACCGACCGGCAGGGCCCGGACGCAGGGTTCTGGATTCGCGGCGCCCGGGTGCTCGAGGTGGACCTCGAGGGGGCCCGCGTCGCCGAGCGCGCCGTGCACGTCCGCGGGGGTCGCATCGCAGCGGTCGTGCCCGAGGCCGACGCCCGCCCCCGTGGCGCGCCGGTGGTCGACGGCTCCGACCGGCTCCTGACGCCCGGCCTCGTCAACGCCCACGCGCACGGCGCCATGACCCTCTTCCGCGGCGCGGTCGAGGACGTCGACGCGGGCACCTGGTTCAACGAGCACGTGTGGCGGATGGAGACGAACCTCGAGGCCGAGGACGTCTACTGGGGCGTGCGCCTGGCCGCCGCCGAGATGCTGGCGGCGGGCGTCACCGCGGTCGCCGACCACTACTTCCACGCCGACGCGGTGGCGCGTGGGTACGGCGACGGCGGGATGCGCGCGCTCGTCGCGCCCACGCTCTTCGGTCGCGACCCCGACGCCGAACTCGCCGCGGCCGAGGCGGTCGTCGACCGCTGGCACGGAGCCGACGCCGGTCGGATCCGAATCTGGATCGGACCGCACTCCCCCTACCTGAACGACGACGCGCTGCTCGTCGCGGCGCGCGACCTCGCCGCACGTCGCGGCCTCGGCCTCCACCTCCACGTGTCCGAGACCGCCGACCAGGTCGCCGCAAGCCTCGAGCGGACCGGGCGAACCCCGCCGCAGCACCTCGACGCGCTCGGCGTGTTCGACGTGCCGACCCTCGTGGCGCACGCCGCCCACGCTCGCGACGACGATCTGCCGATCCTGGCCCGGGCCGCGGCGGTGGTCCACTGCCCCAAGACCTTCCTCAAGATGGCGCTCGGGCTCCCACGCATCGACCGGATGCTCGCCGGCGGGGTGACGGTGGCCCTGGGCAGCGACGGCGCCGCCAGCAACGCCACGCTCGACGTGCTCGAGCAGCTGCGCCTCACCGGCCTGGCCCAGAAGCACATGGCCGCCGACGCGCGAACCATGCCCGTCGATCGCCTGCCGCCGCTGGCGACGGCCGCCGGCGGCGCTGCGCTGGGGGTCCCCGGCCTCGGCACGCTCCACGCGGGCGCGCCCGCCGACCTCGCCCTGTGGCGTCTCGACCGCCCCGGGCTCGTGCCCGTGCACGATGCGCTCGCCACCTTCGCCTACGCGCTGAGCGCGCGCGACGTCGACCGTGTCTGGGTGGCGGGCATCCCACGCGTCCTGGGCGGGGAGCTCGTCGACGACCCCGGCGACGTGCTGCGCGAGGTCCGGCTTCGCGCTCCCCGGCTCGTCGAGCGCGGAGCCGGAAAGATGCAGGACTTCCCCGGCTGAAGCAGCGCACGCTCGCAGAGGCTCGCGCGCGAGCCCCGGACGTCCCGCGCTACGATGAACGCATGGCGGACGCCCCCTCCCCCCTCGCCTTCGACTACCGCCCCCGCACGATTCGTTTCGGCGGGGTCCACGCGGCCGACGGGTGGCGCCTCAAGCGCTACACGATCCTCCACGCGCGGCGCGAAGCCGATCCGGACCTCGACGCGGCGGCCGTCGCGGCGGCGATGGATGCGCTTCCGCGACCCGGAGACGGGCCGGAGCACTACGGGGTCGGCTTCGTGTCGGTGCACCGCGGCGCCAGCTACGACTTCGTCACGCTGGGCTTCTGGGCCTACCAGACGGAGCTGCGCCTGCTCAGCATGATGCGCGCCGCGTCGGATCGGGTCCGGCTCGAGCCGGTCGTGGGCAACGAGCTGTCGAGCGACGTCTGGGATCTCGCGCTCCTCGCGCACGAGCGAGACGCCTGGACGCGCCACGTCCTGGAGCCCGAGCGGGCCGACCTCGAGGGCTATCTGGGCGACGCACTCGAGGCGCGCGTCTGAGCGCCTCGCCTGCGTGCGCCGCGGCTGCGGCCGGCAGCGAACCGCCCGATCCTGGCAAAATCCACAGGCGCGGCCCCCGTGGCTCCCTACAATGGTCCATGGACGCCTCCGAACTGTTCGCCGAGTTCCGAGATCGCCACGCGCCCGACCTCATCTACGAAGGTCCCTATCGCTTGCCGTCGACGCCGGGCGCCGCGCCGGCCCTGGCGGGGCTGACGCACCTCTTCGACGACTGGCGCCAGCGCGTCTACGCGTTCACCCGCCGGCGCGGCGCCTCGGTGGTCCTCTACCGACCGCTGGGGCGACGGACCCTGCGGTGGGATCTGGTCGTGGCCGAGTTCCTGGCCGTACCCGAGGAGCACCCGTTCGCGTTCCGTCACAGCGAGACCCTGGCCGATCTCGATTGGCGCCAGGTGCAGGACGTGCTCGACCGGATCAAGGCCGACGCCTGACGCCATCGTCCGCGGCCGCGTCACCGGGGGAACAGAGTTCCGTAAGTCGAGTTTCCCTAGGCTGCAGCCATGCGATGGACGGAACAGATCACGCGCCTGCGCCGGGACGCACGCCCGAGCGCGGAGCCCACGCCGAAGATCCGCAATCCGTTTGCGAACTTCCCGACCCGCGACTACTGGCTGATGATGCTTCCGTACGACCCGGACGCACCGATGGTGCAGCTGCGCCGTACGCCGCTGCGCGAGGTCGCCTGACCGCGTAGGTCGTCCCGGTCGCGGACGGGGAGCGAGCGGACGGGGGCCGAGCGGACGGGGGCCGAGCGGGCGGGGGCCGAGCGGGCGGTCTACGGAGCGGGCGCGATCCGGTAGATGCGTCCGCTCTTGTCGTCGCTGACCAGGAGCGCGCCGTCGGCCGCGACGATGACGTCGACCGGCCGCCCGGTGCTCGTGCCGTCGGCCTTCAACCAGCCGCTCGCGAAGGGCTCGGGCGGACCCACCACGGCCCCGTCGTCGACGGCGATGCGCACCACCTCGTAGCCGGTCGGAACGGTCCGGTTCCACGACCCGTGGTTGGCGACGAACAGGTCGCCGTGGTACGCCTCGGGAAACGCCGCCGCGGCGGCGGGATCCGCCTCGTAGAACGTCATCCCCAGCGGCGCCGAGTGGGCCGTGTCCACCGCCACGGGCATGGCGACGTCGGCGCAGGGATTCGGACCGGTGCCGTAGTCGGGATCGGGGACCGTGCCGGCGTGGCAGCGCGGCCAACCGGCGTCGAGCCCGTCCTCGAGGACGTAGATCGTCTCGGGCGGCAGGTCGTCGCCCATGAGATCGCGGCCGTTGTTGGTGGCCCAGACCGCGCCGGTCGCCGGCTCGACGGCGAGGCCGACCGCGTTCCGGAGCCCCATGGCGAACTCGCTCCGCGCCCCGCTGTCGGGGTCGTAGCGCGCCACGGTGGCGAGGCGCGCGTCGCGCTCGTCGCAGACGTTGCATGAGCTGCCCATCGAGACGAACAGCTCGTCGGGCCCGCGGAACAGCACCGTGGTCGTGTAGTGCGCCCGAAGCGAGGGCAGGTCGTCGATCGGCACGTCGCGCCCCACCACCTCGAGGCCGTCCATCGCGAGCCGGGTCACGCGCGTGGTTTCGCCCACGTAGAGCTGGTCGGTGCCCGGTCGCCAGGCGAGGCTCGAGGGGCGGTCCAGGTCCTCCGCCACGACCACGACGCGATCGGCCACGCCGTCTCCGTCGCCGTCGGGGAGGGCGACCACGCGGCTCTGGCCGCGCTCGGCCAGCAGCGGCGTTCCATCGGGGCTCAGCGTCAGGAAGCGGGGACGCTCGAGCCCCTCGGCGTAGATCGAGGCCACGAATCCGTCGGGAAGCTCGACCTCGGTCACGCCCGGCGCCCCGCTCGGCAGCGAGATCCCGACCCGCGCGAGCAGCGGGCCGCGGAACAGCCAGGCGATCGCCGCCACGAGGACGAGGCCGGCCACGACGAGGAGGGGGATGCGAACGCGCTTGCGTCGGAACATGGCCCCAACTTCCCTCCCCCGCGCGGCATGCGCCGTCGCCGGGGTCACGCTCGGCGTCGGCGAGCGCGGTCCGCAGCCGCGTGCCGGACGTCGCCGCGGGTGTCCTCGGCGCCCACTGCGCGCCGTCGGCGCGAAGGGGCGCGGTACCATGCCCAACGATCCGACGAATTCGATTCGGCAGCGCCCGTCCCAGCGTCGTACCCCCGTGCGTCGCACCCCAGGGAGACCCCATGCGCCCGACGCACATGACCCTCGACCGCTTCCTCGTGGAACGCCAGCAGCGGCATCCCGAGGCGAGCGGTCGCTTCACCCAGGTGATGACGCAGATCGGCACCGCGGCCAAGATCGTCGCCAACTCGATGCGCCGGGCCTCGCTCGAAGGGCTGCTCGGCACCCTCGGCGAGCTCAACGTGCAGGGCGAAGAGGTGAAACGGCTCGACGAACTGGGCAACAAGGTGTTCCTCGAGGCCTTCGAGTACGTCGACATCGTCGGGATGATGATCTCGGAGGAGATGTCCGACGTGAAGCGCTTCGTCGAACCCGCCGAGCTGAAGGGCGACGAGGCCTACGTGGTCATGCTCGATCCGGTCGACGGCTCTTCGAACATCGACGTGAACGGGATCATCGGCTCGATCTTCTCGGTGCATCGCATGACGGGACCCACGG
>CBDUCW010000204.1:0-4636 GCA_965365745.1 uncultured Trueperaceae bacterium | reverse complement strand
ATCGCCGTCGCGCGCTTCGAGCTCGAGCCCGTCGCCACCGAAGGCAGCGACGGCGAAGCCGCCACCGCCGACGTCTTCGTCCGCACGCGCACCGAGTACAGCGCGGCCCGAAGCCACGCCTACGACGAAGCGACCTTCGGCACCGAGCCGTCGAACGACGACGCCTCCGACGCGGCCGGCTCTGGCGAGCCGGAGGACGGCGCCGCGCGCCCGGCGACCCGAGGCGTCCTGTGATCGGATCCCGCATGCCCCACCCATCCACGACGCCCATTCACGTTCCCTCGAGGGCTCCGGCGGTTGGACGCCCACGCGCGCGCCTCCGGACGCTGATCGCGGTGCTGGCGGCCCTCCTCGTGGGGGCGGCCGTGGCGACGAGCTATCCGACGCTCGAGCCCTCCGAGATCCTCGACCGCGCCGACCGCATCGCCCTCGCCGACGTCGACCGGGTGCGGTCGGAGCTGCGCGACGGCCGTCCATGGACCGTCGTGCGCTTCACGATCGTCGAGTCGCTGCGCAGCCCGAAGGACGACGTGTCGGAGCCCGGCGAAACGTTCGAGCTGGCCTTCCTCGGCGGCGAGGCCGGCGGCGTGCAGCTCACGGTCGCGCAGATGCCCTCCTTCGAGGTCGACGAGCGCGTCCTCCTCTTCGCCTACGACGACGACTTCGCATCGCCGCTGGTCGGGTTCCGGCAGGGCGTCTGGTACGTCCGCGCCGGCATCCTTCGCGATCCCGACGGACGCACCCTCGGGAGCGATGAAGACGGAGCTCTGGTGCGCGGGGGCGACGGCAGCACGCCCGAGGACCTCCTGCCCGTGCTCCGCGATCTCGTCGGAGGTGCCGAATGACCTTCGCGACGATCCGACACGGACGCGCGCTGCGCGCGGACACGAGTACGCACCCGCCGATCGCGATCGCACTCGGCGCGCTCGTCGCGCTCGTCGCACTGGCCCTCGCGCCGCTCGCAGCCGCGCAGGAGCTGCGCCTCGAGATCGCCGGCTCGACGGCGCTCGAGACGACGTACGCCCGAGCGCTCGAGACGTGGGAGGAGGCCCTCGGAGGCGACCTCGGCTCGATTCTGACCGGGACGGCGGGCGCGGCTGCCGAAGGGGCCGACCCGGCGGCCGCCGGACCCACGGCGCGCATCGAGCTCGGCGATCGCGGCCTGCTCGGGCCCGACGTCGCCACCCTGACGCTGCTCGAGCCGGGGGCGCCGACGACGGTGCTCGTCGCCTCGTCGTTCACGAGCGCGACCTACCCGGCGCTGCACGAACTCGGTCTGCTGCTCGGCATCGCCACGCTGCCGCCGGGAACCGCACCTCGCGTGACGCGGGCCGAATTCCCGGCTGCGCCCGAGGCACGCCCCACCGAACCGAGCAGCGCGGATCTGTCCGCCCTGCGCGACACGCGCAGATTCGCCGCCGAAGACCTGAATCGCGACGGTGCGGTCGACTTCTACGACTTGCTGATCCTGGCCGAAAGCTACGGAGCGCGCGGATTCCTGCCCGCCGATCTCGACGGAAACGGCGTCGTCGACGCCGCCGACCTCGACCGGTTGCGAGCCGCCTACAGCTTCGCGCCGCCCTCGACCGAGGCCCCCGCCGGAGTGGCGGGGCCCGGCGCCGATGCCGCGACCGACACGGAGGAGGATCCGGGCGGAGCGGACGAGCCCGACTCGGACGCCGACGGCACCGAAGGCTCGAGCGGGAGCGACGTAGAGAGTCCCTGAGCGCGGCTCAGCGGAGCTGGTCGATCGCCTCTGCCATCGCCACGTCGAGATCCGAGATGCCGCCGACGTCGTGCGTCACGAGCCGGATCTCGACGTGGCTGTAGACGTTGGCGATCTCGGGGTGATGGTTGCGCTTCTCGGCGAGCAGCGCGACCTCGGTGAGGAAGCCGAAGGCGCTTCGAAAGTCGTCGAAGTCGAAGGCCTTGGCGAGGGCCCCGTCGTCGAGGTCCCAGCCGTCTAGCGACTCGAGGGCGGATTCGATGGCGGCTTCGTCGAGCTTGGTGGGGGACGTCGGCATGCGAACTCCTTCCGCGCAAGGGGTGCGCGATCGAGCGGGGCGTGCGGGGCGTGCGGGGCGTGCGGTCCGGGCGACCGCATCGGCGGTCGCCCTCGTGCGAGGTCCGGCAGGTCGTCCCGGCAGGTCGTCGGTCGACGACGACCAGCGCCGGAGCACGGACGGGCCGTGCGTTCCCCAGTATGCCGAGCCTGCGCCCCTCAGTCTGCGAGCGCGTCCGGGGTGCCGCGGCCCTCGAGGTAGAAGATGGCCACTTCCTGCTCGCCCCGCACGAAGATCAGTTGACCGCTCCGGGCGGGCACGATCAGGTACTCGCCGAAGGAACCCAGCACCTTGCCGGGCATCGTGGCGACGAGGTTCGAGGCGCCGGAGCCCCCGGCGGCACGGTACTCGCGCACCGTGAGGCGGTAGCCGCCGATCTCGACGTTGAGCGGCTCGCCGCTGAAGGCGAGCACGGCGGACTCGCCGGGCACGCGCTCGATCAGCGAGGCGAGGTCGGTCGGCTTGACGGTCATGGCGGTGTGGAAGCGCTGGACGAGGCCGTGCACGGCATTGTCGGGCACGGTGACGCCGGCGGCGCGGGCCGCGCCTCGGATCAGACCTTCGATCGCACTGCGGCGGTTGGGCGCGCGCTCGGAGACGGACGCGGCGCGCTCGATCGCCTGCCCGACGAGTTCGTCCACCTCGCCCTGGACCGAGTTGGCCACCACCTTGAGCAGGGTGAGCAGATCGTCGGCGTGCTCGTTCTCGAGGACGAAGTGCACGGCGAGCGCTTCGGCGACGAGCATCGCCAGCGAGCGTTCGCCGCCGTGGACCTTCACGTGCAGGTACTCCGACTCGTAGAACAGCGTCACGGTGCGGTCGTCGACCGGCATCTGCATCCGCGGTGCCACCGTCGCGCTCTGGTCGCCGACGAAGACGACGCGCTGCGCTCCCGTGCCGCTGATGCCGACTTCGATCCCCTGGATGGTGAACCGGGTCGGCCCGAGCAAGCGGACGGTGATCGCCTCGGCCGTCGAGGGCACCGAGTCGACGCGCAGCGCGGGGTGGGCGCCGAACAGGACGCCACCGAGCAGCCGCGGGCCCGACGCCTGGCCCCCGACGGAGGCCGGAAGGTACTTGGCCAAGCGATCGAAGAACGAGCCGACGAGGTCGCTGAAGCGCGCGACGTCGCGCTGGTACATCTGGCGCTGATCGCGCTCCCAGGCGGTCGTTTCGGCGAGGCGGTGCTCGAGCATCCGTCGCTGCCGGCGCCGCTGATCGTCGGGGAGCCGCTCCTTGGCGAGCTCCTGGATCGCGAGTCGGAGCTGGCTCGGGGACGCACCCGGCCGATCGTGCATCGAGGTGCGTCCGGCGTAGGGGTCCTGGGCCACGGCGAGCGCGGCGTCGCGAACGAACCGGAGCGCGTCGTTGGACGCGACGCGGACGTCGCCCCACTCGCCGCTGCCGCGACCGATGGAGGTCACGAGGTCGATGAGCTCGCGCACGATCTCGGCGAGGCTGTCGAGATCGTTGAACGACACCAGCGGATCGCTCCGTTGCGGGATCGCCACCTGCACCTTGAAGCCGCGCAGATTGACGTCCGACGCGAACGACGGGCGATCGCGGTTGCGGTGCAAGTTCTGCAGCGTCGCGTAGATCAGCCGCGCGGTCGAGCGATCCTTCTCGGCCCGCCAGCTCGCCGCCACGCGGTCGATGAAGGTCTCGATGTCGTCCCACCAGACCCGCCGCGCGAGCCGCTTGAGGATCTCGCGCTCCTGCGTCACGCTCGCGTCGTCGCCACGCGCCGGGCGCGGCGCGCTGCGCTGCTCCGCCGGCGTGGCGCGCACGTCGTGGACCACGACCGGATCTTCGAACGCGACCGACCCGCTGGCGAGCAGCGAGGTCGCTTCGTCGTCGACGAGGCCCTCGCCGTCGGCGGCCTCGATCGTCAGCGCGGCCGACGCGAAGTTCGACGCGGCCGCCGTGCCCGGCGCGTCGTCGCGCCGAAGCGGCGCACCGGCACGGGCGCTGCCGTCGTCGCCGAGCATGAGCGCGTCGAAGGCGTGCTGCGAGCGCACGTCGCTGCGCGCCGGCCCGAAGGGTTGCAGCTCGACGCCGACGCGCTCGAGTCGCTCGCGTTCCTCGTCGCTCAGTTGCTCGATGCTGTCGAGCAGGAAGTTGTGGAGCTGCCAGACGCGCTCGGTCCCGCCGCGCACCAGGGGGCTGCGCTTGAGCTCTTCGGTCTTGTACTCGAGGAGCTCCAGGGCGACGGATTCGAGCGAAAGCATCACGTGCAGTATACGGGCGTCGGGGGCGGCCCCGACGATGGAATCCTCACGCCGTCAGCACGTCGGCGTCGCGGCGGTCGAGGCGATCCGCTGGCCGTTCGGGCCGCCCCGCCGACGGTCCGTGGACACGACACGTCCCGGGCAAACGCGGTAGGCTATTGCGCGTGTGCCGCGGCAGCGGCGCCCCACGAACACTCGCCACGAGGAGTAGTCCCCATGCCCCACATCATCGCCGAGCCGTGCATCGGCACGAAGGACCAGGCCTGCGTCGACGTCTGCCCCGTCGAGTGCATCTACGAGGCCGAAGACCAGTTCTACATCCACCCCGAGGAGTGCATCGACTGC
>CBDUCW010000203.1:0-4637 GCA_965365745.1 uncultured Trueperaceae bacterium | reverse complement strand
GCAGCTGCCGGGTGGCGAAGTCGCGGGCCGCGTCGGTAGCCGCCGAAGCCGGCGCGCGCTCGCGGCGCGTGCGCAACTTCAGCGTGACGTCGACGGCGTCCACGCTCTCAGTGTAGCTGCGAAACGTGTTCACCATGCCGGCCGACTCGATCCGCCGACGACTGCCCCCACAGATCCCGAAGAAGCTGCCGGTCCACGGGCCGCGTGTGGGGCCTCGGCACTCGTCACAGACAAGTCTCCGCCTCCGGGTGCTACGGTCGTCTCGAGCCCACAACGCCGAATCGGTCGATCCGGGAGCGAGCGCATTGCGCGCCCGTCACATTCGTTATAGGGCGTCGTTCCCCACCGGGAGGCTTCCGTGTACTCGATCCGACGTTTCGTGACGCTCAGTGTTCTCAGCCTTGGTGTGGTCGTGCTGCTCGTTGCGTGCGACACGCTCCTCGAGTACCTTCCGCTGCCCACGACCACCGACTCGGTCGTGCCGGGCACGACGACGATCTCGCTATGGGGCGTCGCCGTCGGTCTTCCGGACGGATCCTTCGAAGGCGCCGTGGACTTCGATACTGCCGTCGTGCCCGACTGGCTGTCCGAGGGCGCGGACGCACTCGCGGTGCCCGTGCTCGGGAACATCTTCGCGCTTGGCGGCTCCGACGGAGCGGTCGTCCCCGACGAAGGACATCCGATCCTCGTCGGGCTGCCCGTCCCTGAAGGATCGAGGACGTCGAATCTCGCCATGGCCATCCGCAGTCGGACCGATCGAATCGACTTCGATTTCGACTTCCCGGACGAGGCCGAAGACGAGGCCCCGTATCTGCCCCGTGGCGACTGGACCTGGGACCTCATTTCGGGCCAGGTGGACGTCGACAACGGCTACTTCCTCTCGAGTCTCGCGACGCTCCCGAACGAGGCGATTCACCTGGCGCTCGTCGAGTCGGCGGACTTCGAGTCCCCCGCGCTTCCTGCCGTCAGCGACCTCGACCCCGCCGCGGGTGATGTCTCAAGGCATTGCTCCAGTTCGACTTCGTCTCGCTGCCGTCCGCGACCTCGACCCCGCGTCGATCCACACCATCCAATTCGAGTTCGACGCGCGTTGTCTCGGCTACGCCGACGCGGGAAAGACGGGCGAATGCACGTCGACGACGGAGGCACTCGCAGCGGCTGCGCTCGAGGACGTCTTCACCGACTTCACCGGTCTGGGATACCGGCTCCCGTTCCTGCAACACGATGTCGCGTGGGGCGGCCTGTACAACCCGACGCCGCTCACGGTCACGTACATCATGCAGATCCGGCCCTACTACGACGAGAGCGACGAGGATTGGGACGGCGTCTGCAAGGTTGACGCCGACGGTAGCGGCAACCAAGGCAAGTACAACCGGGGATCGACGACGGCGGTCGTCTGCTTCGGCAGCCCCAACCACGCGCCGAACACGTTCGATGCCGGACGCATCAGCACCTTGCGCCACGAGTACTTCCACGCGAGCCAGTATCCGTTCGTCGAGACGGCCACGAGTTGGTTCAAAGAGAGCACCGCGGTCGCGTCGCAGGCGTCTCTGACGACGATGGTTCGCGATACGGGCCGATCGGTTCGGGCCGTCGACGTATCCATCAATCAAGGACGTCAGAAGTACAGCCTCCAGGACCTGTGGATGTATCTCGGTCAGCGCTTTGGGATCGGCATGCCGGAAGTGATTCCCTTTCTCCAGGCCGGCGGCGACACCGCCGGTGTCGACTTCGTCCTTTCCTCGGACCCCACCTACGCGAGCCTCGGTGGCTTCGGACCGGCCTACTGGGCGTGGGCGAAGAACCAAGCGTTCGAGAAGGAACACGTTCCGGGGGGCAGTGGATTCGCCGTGACCTGCGGTCTGGACGTCAACGCCTCGGGCAGGGTGTTTGCCCTCGAGGGCGGCCGATTGCTCGGCGAGCTTCCTCTGGGTCTCGGCATCGAGTAGCCTCTTTACGGCGGCCTCCTCATCGGCCACCGACGTTGATCGACTACGTGTACGAAGCGCCCCCCAACGATCGGTCCGGAGGACTCGCGCCGCTCGAATCGGTGATCTACCAGATCGACGTCAACGCGCTCGGAACCGAGGCCTTTGCCACGTCGCTCAACGTCGACGCGCCCGGAAGCTCGATCAAGGTCAAGTACTACGCGGAGGTCGACCGGGGAACCACGAACTGCTACTCGGATCCCGATGCACGCCAGCAGGCGCTTTCGATATCGCCCGGACAGGACGAGACCTGGTACGTGCTGATCGCGAACACGAACCCCAACGCGGGCCAGTCCTATGTGCTCGACTTCCGTCCCGACGCGCCTCGCGTCGACATCGTGGAGCCCGCGTCGACGACGACGATCAGCGAACACGACCCGCTCTACCTGCGAGCCGTGGCGACCGGCTTCACCGGCGCGAGCCCCAGCCAGGTGGTCACGATCTGGTCGTACACGAACTTCGCGGGCACGCAGATCACGCTGGGAAGCACCCAGGCGGACGAGGCGCTGACGGTCACGAGCCTGTGCGACGGGATCTACGACGTCACGGCCGAGACGGTGGATGCGGGGTCTGGCGCCAGCGCATCCGACTCCGTGCGCGTCACGGTCACGCAGCCGACCGTTCCACCGACGAAGTGCGCCCCATCGGTCACGATCGTTCGGCCGGACGACAACGCAACGTTCCCCGTGAACGCGAGCGTCACGTTCCAGGCCGTGATCGACGACGACGACGACTCGACGTCGGAACCGATCCACCCGATCACGTGGAGTGCGAACGGACTGATCATCAACCGGGACAACCTCACGTTCACGCGCGAGAAGTGGGGCACGGGAAACTACACGATCGACGTCGACTACGGATCTGCCAGCGACTCGATCACGATCGAGTTCGTGGAGACGAGCAACACGGCTCCCACGGCGACGATCACAAGCCCTGCCAGCGGGGCATCGCTCCTCTGGTCGGACTACTTCGATGGCTCCAGCGGCGTGGACATTCCGGTCGCGGGAAGCGCGACGGACGCCGAGGACGGATCGCTCCCAGGCAGCGAGCTCGAGTGGGAGTGGCGCATCAACGGAACGAGTACCTGGAACGTCGGCCCTACTGGCTCGAGTTCGACCATCTACATTCCGCTCACCCTGATCGGGGCGAGCGAGACGTTCGACGTCAGACTCACCGCCACCGATTCAGGAAGTCTCTCGGGCCAGGACCTGCATGTCTTCACCGTGATCGGACCCGCGAACTAGGCCTGTCACGACGACCCTTCGACGTATCACGCGGTGCCCGAAGCTCGGTCGGGCACCGCACGTCATGGGCGATGGCCGTCCTCCGTGCGGATGGGGCGTCGCACAGGACTCGGAGGCCCTCCGCCGACTCGCGTACGTTCGAAGGCGTGTTCCGTACCACCTCGCCTCCGACGTCCCGTACGGCCGACCCAACGCCGTGACGGGTTCGCGCGACCCTGCTGCTCTGGCACGTCCGCCGAGTCTGCTCGACATCGCCCGTCGCTGGTGGCCGCTGGCGGCGAGCTGGCTCTTCATGAGCCTCGAATTGCCCACCGTGAGCGCCGTGATGGCCCGCATGGCCGATCCCGAGATCCACCTCGCGGCGTACGGCGGCGTCGTGTTTCCGATCGCGCTGATCATCGAGGCGCCGATCATCATGCTGCTGGCGGCGTCGACGGCGTTGAGTCGCAATCGGCACGCCTACCGCCTCGGCTACCGATTCATGATGGCGGCGGGCGCGCTGCTCACGCTGCTGCACGCGGCGCTCGCCTTCACGCCGCTCTACGATCTGGTGATCGTGGCGGCCCTCAATCCGCCCGCGGACGTGATCGAGCCGGCCCGGCTGGGGCTGCGCATCATGCTCCCCTGGACCTGGACCATCGCCTACCGCCGCTACCTGCAGGGCGTGCTCATCCGCTTCGGGCGCTCGGGCGCGGTGGCCACCGGAACCGCCGTCCGCTTCGCATTCGTGATCGCGGCCATGGGCGCTGCGCTCGCGGCCGGAGCTTTCGTCGACGTGCCGGGCATCGTCGTGGCGACGGTCGGCATCGCCGTGGGCGTCAGCGCCGAAGCGCTCTACACCGGCTGGCGGGTCCGCCCCGTGCTGCGTGGGCCGCTGCACGACGCCCCGCCCGACGAGCCGCCCCTCGACTGGCCGACCTTCTACGCGTTCTACGTTCCGCTCGCGCTCACCAGCCTGCTGCTGCTCCTCGTGCAGCCGATCGGCAGCGCGGCGATCGCCCGCATGCCGCAGGCGCTGGCCTCGCTGGCCGCATGGCCGGTGCTCGCGGGGCTGGTGTTCATGATGCGCAGCAGCGGGATGGCCTACAACGAGGTCGTGGTCGCGCTGCTCGACGCGCCGGGCGCGGCACGCCCCCTGCGCCGCTTCGCCGTCCTCCTGGCGGTCGCGAGCGGCGGCGTCGCGCTGGTGTTCGCGGCCACGCCACTCGGCACGGTGTGGTTCGAGGGGGTGGCCGGTCTCGACCCCGCGCTCGCCGACCTCGCCCGCGGCGGCCTCTGGATCGCGGTTCTGTGGCCGCCCCTCGACGTGCTGCGCAACTGGCTGCAGGGCGTGATCGTGCACGGTCGCCGGACGCGCGCCGTGACCGAGTCGGTGGCGATCTTCCTGGTCGTCGCGAGCGCGTTT
>CBDUCW010000202.1:0-4672 GCA_965365745.1 uncultured Trueperaceae bacterium | reverse complement strand
ATCACTCCGACGACGGGGCGCAGCGGGCTCCTGAAGAAGAAGATCGACTCGCTTCGAGCTCAGACGCTCGATCCAGCGACGTTCGAGTGGATCGTGTGTGTCGACGGACGCCCCGACGGAAATCGCGCGGAGCGGCTGGATCGCATGGTGCTCCGGGACGACAGCCTTCGCTTCCCGCGCGTCCTACTCCACCGCGATGTTCGGGCCGGAGCGGGAGCCGCGCGAAATGCGTGCCTCGAAGTCGCGCGCGGACAGATCACCTCCTTCTGATGCGACACGCCGAGGCCCAGGCCGAGCAGCCCGGAGCGTGGCTCGGCGGGATCGAGTTTCGTTCCGGCGGCCGCATCGAGATTTGGTTTCCTCGGTCACCCGGACCCGAGCATCTGAACGGAGCGAATGCGAGCGTACCGACCGCGACCCTCCGGGAAGTCGGTGGCTTTCGGGAACACGACACGTACGGTGGCGAAGACATCGAGCTAGGGCTACGGCTGGTGGATCACGGTGTCGACCTCCGCGCCCTTGGTGGCGATCCCGTGGTTCACCTGGGTCCAAACCCTCGATGGGGATCGGACACGAGCAAGGGGTACGAGGCCGGGCGAAGCGCGGTCGCGATCGCTGCAGATCGCCCCGCGGTCGCCTGGAGACTTGGAGTCGCGCGCCCCTTGCTGATGGCCAAGCGGTTCGTGATCGACGGTCCGGTCGGTGCGCTTCTTGGCCGGTTGCTCCCCGAGCACTCGGCTGGCCGTTTGGCGTACGAGCGAGCGTACCTGGACGGGGCGCGTGCAGCTCACGCCGAAGGACGCTTGGGGGCATCTACGGGCCGCGAGCGAAGCGAGAATCCTGACATATCCGATCGTGCGGGAAACGGATCCGAGCTCGACGCGATGGAATGATTGAACGGAACACCGAGCCCCGACATTTCCGCTCTGCCAATCTCGTGCGCTGGGAGGCCCTCCGTGACCGATCCCGTCCCATCCCCCTCCGACATCGGATCCGTCCTCGGCGACGTGTTCGCCGGCCGCACCCTCTCGCGCGAGCGGGCGCGGGCGGTCATGGGGCAGCTGATGGACGGCAACCTGTCGCAGATGCAGGCGGCGGCCCTGCTCGCGGCGCTGCGCACGCGCGGCGAGACCGTCGACGAGATCACGGGCTTCGCCGAGGCGATGCGCGAGCGTTCGATCAAGGTGCCCGTGCGCGTCGACGGGCCGCTGCTCGACACCTGCGGAACCGGCGGCACCGGCCCCAACTTCAACGTCAGCACCACCGCGCTGTTCCTCGTGGCGGCCGGCGGCGTGAAGGTCGCCAAACACGGCAACCGCGGGGTCACCAAGAAGAGCGGGTCGGCCGACGTCCTCGAGGCGCTGGGCGTCAACCTCGACCTCGGTCCGGCGCGCCTCGCCGAGGCGGTGGACGCGGTCGGCCTGGCGTTCATCTACGCCCGCAGCCACCACCCGGCGATGAAGTTCGTCGCGCCCGTGCGCGCCGACCTCAAGGCCCGCACGGTGTTCAACAACCTCGGGCCGCTGACGAACCCGGCCGGCGCCACGCGGCAGCTGATGGGCGTGTACGCGCCCGAGCTCACCGAGAAGCTCGCGCACGTGCTCGGCGGACTCGGGCTCGAGCGCGCCCTGGTCGTGCACGGCGACGGCCTCGACGACTTCACCGTGACGGGGCCGACCGAGGTGTCGGAACTCCGGGCCGACGGCGCCGTCGAGACGTACGTCGTGACCCCCGAGGACGTGGGCCTCGGCCGCTACGGCGCCGACGAACTCGGCGGGGCGGACGCCGCGACGAACGCCGCCGAGGTGCGCGGCTTGCTCGCCGGCGAGATGCACGGCGCGAAGCGCGATGTGGTGCTGTTCAACGCGGGGGCGGCCCTGTACCTCGCCGACCGGGCCGACGATCTCGCGGGCGGCGTCGAGCTCGCCACGCGGCTCCTCGACGAAGGGGCCGGGCTCGCGAAACTCGACGCCTACATCGCCTTCTCGCAGCGCTGAGGGGCGCCGAACTGTTGCCCGAGGGACCGCCCGGGACGGCGTCGCTGGGGCATGATGGGACCGAAACCGAGAACGGGGCGACGGGCTCGAGCATGCGATCTCGGGCGCGTGCCCCCAACGAGCGTGCGCGGCGTGGTGGGCGGCCGACGCGACGCCCCTCCGAAGGAGAGACAGGATTCCATGGACGACGCGAAGACCCCGACCGTTGGTGAAACGAACGTAGGCAGCACGACCGTGAAGACCGGCTTCGCCGAGATGTTCAAGGGCGGGGTCATCATGGACGTCGTGGACCGCGAACAGGCGCGCATCGCCGAGGACGCCGGCGCCGTAGCGGTCATGGCCCTCGAACGCGTTCCCGCCGACATCCGCGCCCAGGGCGGCGTTGCCCGCATGAGCGATCCGTCGATGATCGAAGCGATCATCGACGAGGTCGACATCCCGGTGATGGCCAATGCCCGCATCGGGCACTTCGTCGAAGCGCAGATCCTCGAGGCCCTCGGCGTCGACTTCGTCGACGAGTCCGAAGTGCTCACGCCGGCCGACGAAGCGAACCACATCGACAAGCATGCGTTCACCGTTCCGTTCGTCTGCGGCGCCACCAACATCGGCGAAGCGCTGCGTCGCATCGGCGAGGGCGCGAGCATGATCCGCACGAAGGGGGAGGCCGGCACCGGGAACGTCGTGGAGGCCGTGCGCCACGCGCGGTCGGTGATCGGAGAGATCCGCCGCCTGCAGTCGATGGACGGGACGCAGCTGATGAGCTACGCCAAGGAGAACGGCGCCCCGTTCCACCTGGTGCAGTACGTCCACGAGCACGGCCGCCTGCCGGTCGTGAACTTCGCGGCCGGGGGCGTGGCGACGCCCGCGGACGCCGCGCTGATGATGCAGCTCGGCGTCGACGGCGTGTTCGTCGGCTCGGGGATCTTCAAGTCCGGCGCGGGGCTGTCGGAAGCGGACCGGCGCAAGGCCTGGTTCAACCGCGCCAATGCCATCGTCAAGGCGGTTACGCACTACAACGATCCGGCCATCCTGGCCGAAGTCAGCAAGAACCTCGGCGAGGCGATGGTGGGGATCAACATCGACACGCTGCCCGAAGAAGAGCTGCTGGCCTCCCGCGGCTGGTAACGCGCGTTCGTCGCCACGCTCGACGTAGGGTCTCCGCGGCTCGGCGAGGCCGATCGCGCGCGCCCGGGTCCTGGGCGCGGCGTCCGCACCGGTGCGTGCGCGGCGGCGTCGGGAGCGACCGTCGGCCACGGCATCGTCCTCATCGAGGGCGTTGCTAGAATGCCGGCGTGAAAGTCCTCCAGGGCATCGTTCTCGTCGTCCTCGCCGCGCTTCTCTCGGTTTCCGCCTTCGTCGCAGCGGCGGCCCTGAAGTGGTCGAGCGAGCTGCCGTCGCTCGACGGTCTCTACGCGCTCGAGTTCTCGGCGACCAACGAGGTCTTCGCGCGCGACGGGACCACACAGATCGGGGTGCTCGTGCCCACGGTCGGCGAGGACCAGGCGTCCACCGACCGCACGCCGGTCTCGCTCGACGAGGTTTCGGCGGCGGCCCTGCAGGCGATCGTCGCCTACGAGGACGACCAGTTCTTCGAGCACTACGGCTTCGACCTCCCGGCGATCGCGCGGGCCTTCTACGAGGAGTTCCTCTCCGACAGCGGCCGCGGGGGCTCGACCATCACCACGCAGGTGATCAAGAACACCGTTCTGGCCGACATCGCCGACGAGCGCTCGATCGAGCGCAAGGCCAAGGAGGTGTTGCTCGCGATCGAGCTCGAGCGGCGCCTGACCAAGCCGGAGATCCTGCAGACCTACGTCAACGTGGTCTTCTGGGGTGGCAACGTCTACGGCATCCGTGCCGCGGCGCAGACCTACTTCGGCAAGGATCCCAGCGAACTGAACCTCTCCGAGGGGCTGTACCTGGCTCGCCTCATTCCCTTCCCGAACGCGCTGCACGACGACTTCGAGGGCACTCGCGCCTCGATGCGGACGGTGCTCGACAAGATGGTGCGGCAGGGGACCATCAGTTCGGCGACCGCCGAGCGCACCTGGCGCTACCCGCTCGAGCCGCGCGGCTGGAGCGTCGAGTACGCCGCCGACGGCAGCCTGGAGTCCGCCACGCGCACCGGCGAGGGCATCGTCGTGCGCAGCTCGGTCAGCAGCGAGTTGTCGAAGGACGTGATGGCGGCGGTGCGGACCTGGTTGATCGACCGATTTGGCGTCGCCCGGGTCTTCGGCAGCGGCGGCCTGCGCGTGACGACGACGATCGACGTGCAGGCGCAGCGCGCCGCCGACGCCGCCGTGCGCACCGCCGCGGAGCAGGACACGCTGCCCGCCGGGGCGCAGGTCGCCGTCACCGGCATCGATCCGGCCACCGGCGAGGTTCTCGCGATGGCCGGCGGGCGCCCCAGCGACGCGGCGGGGGAGACCTTCAACCGCGTGCTGCAGGCGCAGCGGCAGCCGGGCAGTTCCTTCAAGCCCATCGTCTACGCCACCGCGATCGAGCGCGGCGGGTTCACGCAGGCCCAGCTGCTGATCGACGAGGAGACGACCTTCGATCCGCCCGGGTCCCGCGACGACTACACGCCCGAGAACCACGACGAGGAGTACATCGGGGTTCGCACCATCCGGGAGCACCTCAACCTGTCGCGGAACATCCCGGCGGTGAAGGCGCTC
>CBDUCW010000201.1:0-4740 GCA_965365745.1 uncultured Trueperaceae bacterium | reverse complement strand
CGGAGCGAAGCAGGCCCGGAGGCCACCATCATCGACGCCCAGGGCAACAATCGCGTAGTCTTCTTCATGGCGGAGAACGACATCGTCTTGGCGGTGGGTCCCGCCGGAACGGGCGCTCGCGATCTACGAACGATCCGGGCGGATCGTGCGCTGACCGCGTCGACGCCGCGTCGACGCCGCGGCGTCGACGGGCTCCGTCCGCTCCGACCGGCGCCGGTTCATCGATCGACGTGCCGTCGCCCGGTGACGGGCGACGCGCACGACAACGCCGTCCGACGCCCTCGTCTCAGCCCTGCAAGGCCCCGCGCTCGATCAGCGCTTCGGCGATCTGCACCGCGTTGAGCGCCGCGCCCTTGCGGATCTGATCGCCGGCGACGAGCAGCGCGACGCCCCCCTCGAGGCTGGCGTCGGCGCGGACCCGGCCGACGAGGACGTCGTCGCCGCCGCTGGCGTCGATCGGCATGGGGAAGGTGTTGGCCGCGCGATCGTCGACGATGCGCACGCCCGGCGCCGACGCCAGCACCTCGCGCGCTTCGTCCTCGCCGACCGCGCGGGCGAACTCGGCGTGGATCGCCTCGGTGTGCGCCCGGAACACGGGCACGCGGATGCACGTGGCGCTGATGCGCAGCGCGGGCTCGGCCAGGATCTTGCGCGACTCGAGCAGCAACTTGCGCTCCTCGACGTTGTAGCCGTCGTCGCCGATCGCGCTGTCGTGGCTGAACAGGTTGAAGGCGATCGGGTGCTGGAACTTCTCGACCACCGGCTCCTCCCCCTCGAGCATCGCGCGGCTCTGCCGCTCGAGCTCGCCGATCCCCGCCTGCCCGGCTCCCGACACGGCCTGGTAGGTCGCCACGGTCGCGCGCTCGAGCCCGAAGGCCCGGTGCAGCGGCGCGAGCGCCATGAGCCCGATGATCGTCGAACAGTTCGGATTCGCCACGATGCCGCGGTGCTCGAGGGCGGCATCGGCGTTGATCTCGGGCACCACGAGCGGGGTCTCCGGGTCCATGCGCCAGGCGCTGGTGTTGTCGACCACGACGGCGCCGTGCTCGACCCAGCGCTTGGCCTGGGCCTTCGAGATCGATCCGCCCGCCGACGAGAACACCACGTCGGCCTCGAGGTCGCCGTGCTCGGGCAGGGCGCGGATCGTGACCGTCCGGCCCCGGAACGGCACCTCGCGGCCGGCCGAACGCGGCGACGCGTAGAGCAGCAGCTCCGAGGCGGGGAAGTCGCGCTCGTCGAGCAGCCGGAGGAACTCCTGGCCGACGGCGCCGGTGGCGCCGACGATGGCGGTGCGCATGGGGGAACCTTCCGCGGTGTGGGTCGAGTGCCGGGGGCGAGGGGCGGGGCGGGGGACCGGGCGTGGAACGCCCGCTCGGACGAGCCGAAATCGTAGCACGGAGGCCTTGGGCGCGCGTGGCCGACGGCAGGTTTAGGATGGGGCGCATGACCGACCCGGACACCGCCGCCGCGCCGCCCCGCGGCTGGATCGACTGGACCGCGCTCGAGCGAGCGCTCCCGCTCGACGACCTGCCCGACCTGCATCGGGCGCTGCTCGAGCGGCACCGTCCGGACGAGGACGACTGGAGCGAGGCCTTCCTGCGCAAGGTCCAGGGCAAGGTGCAGGCGACGCTGGCGGCGCTCGAGCGCGAGGAGCGCGCCGTTCGCGACGGGCGCGGGCACCTGTGGCTCGAGCCGGACGCCGTTCCGGCGGCGTGGCGCGGGGCCGGGCCCGATCCGGCCGGGGCATCGGACCGTGGCTGACGCCCCCCGCCCCGTGGACGTCGCCTCGTGGCGCCGCATCGTCGTCAAGGTCGGCACCAGCAGCCTGACCGACGCCCGCGGCCGCATCCACCCGCCGGCGATGTGGGCGATCGCGCGCGGGCTGCTCGCCCTGCAGGAGGCCGGACCCCGCGCGGTGCTGGTCTCGTCGGGGGCCGGCGCGGCCGGGCGCGAGCGCCTGGGGCTCTCGCTGCCGCTGACCCTGCCCGACAAGCAGGCGGCGGCCGCGGTGGGGCAGACCCTGCTGATGCTCGACTGGACCCGCGCCCTCGCCCCGCACCCCACGGCGCAGCTGCTGCTCTCGGCCGGCGACGTGCAGCAGCGCGAGCGCTACGTCAACGCGAAGAGCGCGCTCGAGGCCTCGCTCCGCAACGGCGCCGTGCCGATCATCAACGAGAACGACAGCGTGGCGACCAGCGAGCTCAAGCTCGGCGACAACGACACCCTGTCGGCCTGGTGCGCCTACCTGACCGACGCCGATGCGCTGGTGATCCTCACCGACGTCGACGGCTTCTACGACGCCGACCCGCGCACCGATCCCGATGCGTCCCGGATCGACGTCGTCGAGGACGTCGCCGAAGTCCAGCGCTGGGCCGGCCGGGCGGGCTCGACGCGGGGCACGGGCGGCATGGTGACGAAGCTCAAGGCCGCGCGCATCGCCACCGAGGCCGGCGTCGAAACCTTCGTCCTCGGCGGCGGCGGAGCCGCCCTCGAGGCGCTGCTGCGCGGCGAGGTGCGAGGAACGCGCTTCCTGGCCAAGCCCGCCCCGCCGGCCCGCAAGGCCTGGATCGCCCAGCAGCCGACGCGCGGCGAGATCGCCGTCGACGCCGGGGCGGCGCGGGCCTTGATGCGCGGCACGAGCCTCCTCCCCAGCGGCATCGTCGGGGTTCGCGGCAGCTTCGCCTTCGGCGACGCGGTGGCGATCGTCTCCGAAGGCGAAACCGTCGCCCGTGGGCTGGTGAACTACGGCGCCGACGCCGTGCGCGCGATCCAGGGCCGGCACTCGCGCGACATCGGTTCGGTGCTCGGCGGGACGGACTACGACGAGGTGGTCCACCGCGACAACCTCGTCCTGACCCGGCGCGACCGAAGCTGAGCGAACGGCTCCGGACGACCCGGTCCCATGCACACGGTCGCCGACGGGTGCCCGGTGCTACCCTTCCGGCATGCGAAGCCTCCGCACCCAGCTCGCCTACGCGGCCGCCGGTGTCACCGTCGTGCTGGCCCTGCTCGCGCTGCTCAACCCCGCCTTGGCCGCGCGCGTCCTCGGCCTGGGCGTGGTCGAGCCGCGCGGGTTGTCCGAGATCCGCGCCACCTACGGGGCGATGTTCCTCGTCGTGGGCGGCGTCATGCTGTGGGCGATCCCGATGCGCCCCAGCGGCGCCCCCTGGCTCCGCTTCGCCGGGACCCTGTGGATCGCCATGGCCGTCGGGCGCGGCCTCTCGACGATCATCGACGCCGACGCCCTGTCGCTCTTCAACGTGCTCGCGATCGTCGTGCAGGCCGGGATCGGCGCGGCGGCCGTCGTCGGCAGCTACCAGACGCCCGTGGCCGTGCCGGCGGGTGTCGAGGTCGAGGATGACGCGCCGAATCCGCTGCGCGCCTACCGCGGCTGAGATGATCGAGGCCGGGGGAACACGGACGACCGCGGGCGCAGCGTGGGCCGTCGTCCAGGCGGGGGCGATCGCCTCGTGAGGGCGCCGCCCGACGGAACGCGCGCGATCCTGCCCGACGAGGCGGCGCGCCGCGCCGACCTGCTCGCCCGCCTGCGCCGGCTCTACGAGGGCTGGGGCTACGAGCTCGTCGAGGTGCCCGCGCTGGAGCGCTACGACGACGGGCACCCCCGCGCCGATCAATCGTTCAAGCTCTCGGACCGCGACAGCGGCGTGCTCGCCCTGCGGGCCGACTTCACGCCGGCCCTCGCCCGCCTCGTGCGCCAGTCCTACCCCGCGCGGCACGTCCGCGCCGAGGCCGGGCCGGCCGACGCCCTCCGCCTCCAGTACCGCGGCACGCTGTGGCACGCGATCGACCCCGAGCTGGCGCGGACCCGCGAATTCACCCAGGTGGGCCTCGAGCTGATCGGGGTGTCGAACGCGCGGGCCGACGCCGAGCTGATCCACCTCGCCCGCGAGAGCGTGCGCCTCGCCGGTCTCGATCCGCGCGTCGAAGTCGGCAACCCGGGCTTCGTGCGCGCCCTGCTCGAGGGTGCCGCGGTCCGCGACGCGCTGGAGCGGGTGCCCGACCTGTACGGACCGAGCCGCGATGCCGACGCGATCGTGGCCGAGGCGCTCGAGCTCGCCGACGCCGCCGCGCTGCCCGCCGCCCGGCGCGAGATCGTGCGCCTGCAGGAGGTGCTCGAGCAGTTCGAGGACGACTCCGAGCTGCTGCTCGACCTCGGCATGGCGCGCCGGCTCAGCTACTACACGGGCGTCACCTTCCGCGCCTACACGCTCGACTACGGGCAACCGCTGCTGGGCGGCGGGCGCTACGACGGCGCGCTGCTGCCGCACGCCGCGGGCTTCGCGATCGGGCTCGAGCGGCTGCTGGCCGCCGCCCCGGCGACGGCGGCGTGGCACCCCCCTCGCGTGCTCTCCCTCGATGACGTCGGCGCGCGCCGCTTGCGCGCGGCCGGAATCGGGGTCGCGCGGGCGCTCGGCGACACGCCCGACGCGGCGCGGCGCGAGGCGCGGGCCCGCGGCGTGCCGCTGCTGCTCCTGCCCCCGGGGGCCGATCCGCGCATCGTCGTGCTCGACGAGGGGGCGGGCGAAGCGGGCGGCTCCGCGCCCGACCGACGCGGCGGGGCCCGCGCCGTCGACGCCGCCGAGCTCGCACGGGTGCGCGGCCTCGTCGAAGCCGACGACACCGGTGCGGCCTCGTCGTCGTCCCGGTCGGACGCGGCCGCCGCCGGTGCGGCCGGG
Organism: uncultured Trueperaceae bacterium; assembly: GCA_965365745.1. Taxonomy (GTDB): domain Bacteria; phylum Deinococcota; class Deinococci; order Deinococcales; family Trueperaceae; genus CBDUCW01. Next base: position 43 of record CBDUCW010000201.1, on the reverse strand, counting down.
GAGGCCGACGATGCCTGAGGGCCACGAGCGCGCGGCGGGCGGC
>CBDUCW010000200.1:0-4740 GCA_965365745.1 uncultured Trueperaceae bacterium | reverse complement strand
GGAAGATCGTCGGCCCCGGGCGCGGAGCGCTGCTCGGCGGAGCGCTGGGCGGCCTGGCCTCGAGCACGGCCGTGACCGTCGCGCACGCCCGGCGGGCACGGAAGGAGCCGCGTCTGGCCGGACCGCTCGCCCTGGGCGCGCTCGCTGCCAACATCGTCATGGCGCTGCGCGGCTTCGGGATCCTCGTGATCGTGGCTCCGGAGCTGGCCCTGCGCCTGCTCGTGCCCGCGGTGGCCCTCGTGCTCGTGGCGGCGATCGCGATCGCCGTGCTCGAGGGGCAGCTGCTGCAGATGCCGGTCGACGACGCCGGCAGCGCCGACGATGCGAAGGCCGAGGCATCGACGCAGGTCGACACCCGCATCGGCAACCCGGTCGAACTGCGGACCGCGCTCCTGTTCACGGCGTTCTTCGCGGCCCTCCTGCTCGGCGTGGAGGCGGCCCGCAGCTTCCTGGGCGAAGGCGCGTTCCTGGCCACGGCGGCCCTGGCGGGCACCACGCACCTCGACGCCGCAACCTTGAGCGTGGCGCAACAGCTCGAGCGCGGCGTCGAGCTTCCGCTCGCCGGGATCGCGGTCACCTTCGCGCTGGCGGCGAACGTGCTGGTCAAGGCGGCGCTGGCCCTGATCTCGCGGAACGGACGCTTCATCGCCGCCGTCGGCGTGCCGCTGCTGCTGGCCACGGGCGCGGTGCTGGCGACCCTCTGGATCCCGATCGGCTGACCGCGGCCGCGGCGGGCACGGCGCCGGGCGCGGCGGACGGGCGGCGGTACAGTAGGCAATGCCGCAACCGCGAACTCCCCCCGACGCAACCGCCGGGCCGGTCGCCCTCGACGAGGTTCGCGCGGCGGTCGACGCCGCGGCGGGGCGCTCGCCGGGAAGCCTCCTGCTGCGCCACGCCCGCCTCATCAACGTCCTGACGGGCGAACTGGTCGAGACCCCGACGGACGTGCTGGTCTCGGGCCGCTTGATCGCCGGCATCGGCGACTACGCCGACGTCGGCGCCGAGCACGTGATCGACCTCGACGGCGCCTGGCTGGCCCCCGGGCTGATCGACGGGCACGTGCACATCGAATCGTCGCTCGTCGGACCGGCCGCCTACGCCGAGGCCGTCGTGCCGCGCGGCGTCACCGGGGTGGTCTGCGATCCCCACGAGATCGGCAACGTCGCCGGCATCCCGGGTATCGAATGGCTGCTCGAGCGCAGCGAGGCGCTCCCGCTCGACGTGTGGGTCACCGCGCCCTCGTGCGTGCCGTCGACCCGGCTCGAGACGTCCGGGGCGGAACTCGGCCTCGATGCGATCGCCGAGCTCCTCGCGCACCCCCGCGTGGTCGGCGTGGCCGAGATCATGAGCTTCCCGGACGTCATCGCCGGCGATCCCGAGAATCTGTCCGAGGTGCTGCTGGCCGAAGCAGCGGGCGGCACGCCCGAGGGGCACGCGCCGGGGGTGTCGGGACGCGCCCTGCAGGCCTACCTCGCGGCGGGCATCGTGTCGGACCACGAGTCGACGACCCTCGCCGAGGGCACCGAGAAACTGCGCAACGGCGTGTTCCTGATGGTCCGCGAAGGCTCGGTGACGCGGAACCTGGGCGCGCTTCTGCCGCTCGTTCAACCGCGGCACGGCGACCGCATCGGCTTCGTGACCGACGATCGTCTGCCGCACGACCTGCTCGACGAGGGCGGCGTCGACTGCCTCGTGCGCGGCGCCATCGCCGGCGGCGCCGATGCGGCGTATGCGGTGCGCTGCGCGAGCTGGAACGTCGCGCGGCACTACCGCCTGCCGCGGCGCGGCGCCATCGCGCCCGGCTTCTTGGCCGACCTCGTGGTGATCGACGATCTGCCGGCGTTCCATGCCGCGGCCGTCTTCAAGCAGGGTCGGCGGGTCGCCGCCGACGGCCGCCTCGTCGCTCCGGCGTCGCGACCCGCCGTCGACGACACGGCGGTGCGCGGCACGGTCGTGCTTCCCGAGCTCGATCCCTCGAGCCTGCGCCTCCCCGATCCGGGCGGCGAGGTTCGTGTGATCGTCCCCGTCCCGAACCAGGTGCTGACCGAGGAAGCGCGTCTCCGCCCGACCGTCGTCGACGGCCAGGTCGTCGCCGATCCCGGCCGCGACCTGCTGAAGGTGATCTGCGTCGAACGCCACGGACGGAGCTCGGCCTCGGCCGGGACCGGGCCGGGCGGATCGGGCCGGTCCGAGGCGGGGTCGGGAGCCGCGGGCGTCGGCGTCGGTCTGGTGCAGGGCTTCGGACTCCAGCGGGGCGCGCTCGCATCGACCGTGGGCCACGACCACCACAACCTGCTCGCGGTGGGCGTCGACGACGAGGACCTGCTGTTCGCCTGCCGCCACCTCGAGCGCATCGGGGGCGGCTTCGTCGTCGTCGCCGACGGCGAGGTCCGAGCCGAGCTTCCCCTGCCGATCGCCGGCCTGGTCACCGACACGCCGTTGGCCGAGGTGCGCGCCGCCCTGGATGCGCTCGAGGCGGCCGCCCGCGAGCTGGGCGTGACGCAGCGGTCGCCGTTCATGACGCTGAGCTTCCTGGGGCTCGCCGTGATCCCGGCTCTGCGCCTCACCGACCACGGGCTCGTCGACGTGGAGGGCAGCCGGTTGGTGCCGTTCGCGGTCGACTAGCGACCCGCGGCGCGCCGCCCGACCCGCGCAGCTCCGGGGTACGGTACGGGCGATGAGGAACGGACCTTCCGCTGCCGGCCGGTTCGGTCGAGCGCTGCCATGACGACGACCCTCCTGCGCGGGCACGTGTTCCACGCCCCGACGAATCCGTTCGCCGACGGCACCAGCCGAGCGCTCGCGCCCGAGGCGAGCGAGATGGCGGGGCTGGCGGACGGCGCGCTCGCCGTCCGCGACGGGCGCGTGCTCGAGGTCGGCGATTTCGACGCGCTTCGCAGGCGCTTCCCCGAGGCGCGCGTCGACGGCGAGGCCGGCGACCTGCTGCTCCCCGGGCTGGTCGACGCGCACGTGCACTACCCGCAGCTGCCCGTCATCGGCGCGATGGGGATGCGGCTGCTCACCTGGCTCGAGCGCCGCACGCTCCCCGAGGAGGCCCGCTTCGACGACCCGAGCTACGCCCGAGCGCGCGCCCGGGCCTTCCTGCGCGCCCTCGCTCGCAACGGCACGACCACCGCGCTGGTCTTCGGCGCCCACTTCAAGGGCGCGATGGACGTGTTCTTCGAAGAGGCGCAGCGATCGGGGCTGCGCATCACGAGCGGCCTGGTGGTCTCCGATCGCAACCTGCGCCCCGAGCTCCACACCGAGCCGGCCGTCGCCGCCGCCGAGAGCGCCGAGCTGATCGAGCGCTGGCACGGGCGCGGGCGGCTCCGCTACGCCGTGACACCGCGCTTCAGCCTCTCGTGCGGGGACTCCTTGCTGGCGAGCTGCGGCGAGGTCCTGGCGGCCCACGACGACGTCTGGTTCACGAGCCACCTCAACGAGACGCTCGACGAGATCGCGACCGTGGCGCGGCTGTTCCCCGACGCCACCGACTACCTGGCCACCTACGAGCGCCACGCCCTGGTCGGTCCGCGCAGCGTGTTCGCCCACAACGTGCACGCCACCGACGACGAGCTCGCGCGCCTGGCGGCCGCCGAGGGGAGCGTCTGCCACTGCCCCGGCAGCAACGCCTTCATCGGGTCGGGGCTGTTCCCGCTCCAGCGCCATCTCGACGCGGGGGTACGGGTGTGCCTCGGGTCGGACGTGGGCGGGGGGCCGGGCTTCAGCCTGTTCGGCGAGGGCCTGGCGGCCTACGAGCACCAGATGCTCCGCCCCGACGGGGCCTACGTGAGCAGCTACCACCTGCTGTGGCTGGCGACGAACGCCGGAGCGCGGGCGCTGGGGCTCGGCGACGAGATCGGCGACTTCGCGCCCGGGAAGAGCGCCGACGTCGTGCGGATCCGCCCCCCGTCGGGATCGACCCTGGCGGAGGTCCTGCGGCACAGCCCGTCGGCCGAGGCCGCGCTCGCCGCGGTGTTCACGCTGGCCCGCGAGGACGCCGTGGCGGCCACCTACGTGGCGGGGCAACGGATCGCCGCCTAGGCGCGGGTCTAGGCGCGGGTCGCAGCGAGCAGGCGTTGGCTGCCCTCCGGGACGGGCCTCGAGCGAGGGGCGGTCGGCTGGGGCGATGGGTCGGGCGCGCCCTCGACGGACTCGGGGCTCAGGCGGGCTCGACTTCGCTGCCCGGCTCGAGCGGCTCGGGCGCCTCGGGCTCGAGGCCTCCACGCTCGTGCAGCACGGCCGCCACGAAATCGTCCGGGGCGTCGGGGGACACCACGAGCGTGCGCTTCTCGAGCACGACCACCACGGCGCGCTCGGGATCGCTGACGAACGACGTGAAGGGCCCCACGGCATCGTGGTCGTAGCGCCCGATGTACCCGAGAACTCCGCCGATCCCCCCCCGCCGGCGCGCGTTCTCGGTGACGCCAGGGACGGGCTCGACGGCGCGCAGCCCGTCCAGCTCGAAGCTGCGGTGCCAGAACAGGCGCAGCACGCGGATCCGTCCATCGCGAACCTCGTAGCCCCGGATCGCGTAGAGCAAGCCGCCGAGCACCATCCCCACCGCCACGAGCCGTCCGGTGAGGTTCGACACGGCCGCCACGAGGGCGAGCAGAACGGTGGCGGTGATGGTCGCAGCGCGGACGGTGGGACCCCACGGCGCGCTGAAGCGGTGGCGGATCGGTTCGGTCACGGGCGAACCGTACCAGGCGAGTTCGGGGCCGTCCCGTGCCGGGGCGC
>CBDUCW010000199.1:0-4776 GCA_965365745.1 uncultured Trueperaceae bacterium | reverse complement strand
CCACCCGGCTGCGGATCGTGGCGCCGGTGAGTTCGTGCTTCACGACGTCCGCGCGGCCGTAGTCGACGACGAACAGCACGACCGTGGCGAGGATGCCCAGCCCCACGCCCTCGAGGAAACCGACCGAGGCGATGACGACGAGGATCGCCACGATGATGGCGTACTCGATCCTGCTGACGGCGCGGTAGGTGTTCACGAGCCAGTCGCGCAGGAACATGAAAGCGATGTAGGCGAGGAACCCCCCGATCAGGAACTGCGGGATCAGCGGGATGAAGCGGCCGCCGAACAGCAGTCCGAGCAGGACCACGCCCACCGAGGCGAGCGCCTCGAGCCGGGTGCCGCGCCCGATCTGGCGGACCACGGTCGTGTCGCCGAGCATCTGGTAGCCGATCTGCCCCCCGACCGTGCCGATCGCGAGGTTGGCGACCCCGGCGGCGCGCAGCTCGCGATCGAGGTCGAGGTCCCGCTCGGTGATCAGCTCGAGCGCCGTGGTGTTGAACAGCACGCTGATCGCGACGATCGCGCACATCGCCACGATCGTCGGCGCGTAGCTCCATACGGCGGGCCAGTGCACCGAGCCCAGCAGGCCGTAGTCGAAGATCGTGAACAGGCTCCCGCTCGAGAATGCGGGCGGCAGCAGGCCCGCCGCGCGCCACCCCTCGACGGTGCCGCCCGTCAGGAGCATCGCCGCGTAGAACGCCGCGACGGGCGCGACGAGCAGCGCGGGCCAGACGAGCGCGTGGCGCCACCGCTCCGAGATCGCGAGCACCAACGCCGCGTAGACGAGCCCCGGCACCCACCGCACGAGCATGCCGGGAGCGAACAGCTCGGCGAGCGTGCCGAAGGCGACGGGCATGTCGGCCATCACGCCGACGCTTCCGACCAGGATCAGCCAGCCCATCCCGGCGAGGAAGCCGCCGATCACGGGGTAGGGCAGGAAGCGCACGAGGCGCCCCAGTCCGAAGACGCCGGTCAGCAGCAGGAACACACCGACGATGAGCGCGGTCGCGCCGTTCGCCACGACGATCGTCGCGAAGATCTCCTCGGGCGCGGCGCGGGCCGGCATGAGCGTGACGGCACCCGCCGCGGCGACGGCGAGCACGGCGCTGGCCGCGTCTTGGACCGATCCGACCATGCCGCGCAGCGAGCTCAGGACGCCGATCAGGACGCCCGACACCATGGCGCTGAGCAGGGCGAGGCCGATCCCTTCGGACAGGAACGGCGCCAGACGACCGGCGAAGACGAGCGCCGCAAGCGAGATCGTGAGCACGAGGTTGAGGAGGCCAACCACGACCGCAGCCGTGATGCTGCGCGTCCAGGATCGGGTTGCGAACGTCTCGCCCTCCGCTGTCATGTGCCCCGCGATGATAGCCGTCGCACGCGCCGTCGAGCCGATGTCGCGCCGTCGGGTCGGGCGTTCGGCTCCCGAACCGCCAAGACCCGAGCCGGCGGGACCGCCGGGCCGGAGCTAGCGCTGCAGCGCATCGACGACCCGCATCAAGTGCGCCGTGCGCTCGGCGAGCAGCCGCACGACGAGGGCGTGGAAGGCCGCAGCGAGCTCCGGCGCCTCGGCGGTCATGCGGTCGACGGCCGCGCGGGTCAGTCGGTGCGCCGAGGTGGCTTCGTCGGCGACCACCGACGCGGTGCGCGCCCCGCCCGTGTAGAAGCCGAGCTCGCCGATCAGGCTGCCGCCGGCCATCGTCTCGAAGCGGAGCGGCGGCGCGCCGTCGCGCAGGAGCAGCGCCGTCACCCGGCCGGCGTCGACGAAGTAGAGGGCGTCCGGCGCATCGCCCTGACGCACGAGCTCCTCGCCGGCCTCGAAGTCCACCGGCTCGAAGTAGCCGAGCACCGCGGCCGCATCCTCCGGATCGCCGAGCCGGTCGCCCAGGAAGCCGGCCAGCCCCTCGTCGTGCCCGCCCGCGTCGTGGGCGGCGAGGAGACGGGCCTCGCAGGCCTCGAGCGCGGCGTCGAGGGTCGCGTGCGTCTCGACGGCTGCGCCGAGCGACGGATCGTCGCGCAGCGGTTGCAGCTTCTGCGCCACGTCCGGAGCGGGGGCGCTCAGAACGAGCGTCACCTCGTGCGCGGCCGCAACCCGGCCGAGCTTCTCGAAGGCGAGCTGTGCGGTGGCGTCGATCCCGGTGACGTGGCGGAAGTCGAGGATCACGAAGCGGGTGGACGGCACCGACTCGAGGCGGGCACGAACGCGGTCCACGAGCCGGTCGGCCGAGCCGAAGAACACGAAGCCCTGCAGCTCGAGCGCCCAGGTCGCGTCGCCGTGCGCGTCGAGAACGGTCCGTGCCGCGGCGTCGCGCGACACCCGGCTGCGCATCGCGCGCCCGTCGCGCTCGTGCTTCACGACCTCCGAACGGCCGTAGTCGACGACGAACAGCACGACGGTGGCGAGCACGCCCACCGCAACGCCCTCGAGGAAGCCCACGGCCCCGATCACGACCATGATCAGCACGACGATGGCGTACTCGATCGCGGTGAGGCGCCGGAACGTATCGAGCAGCCAGTCGCGCAGGAACATCAGCCCCACGTAGGCGAGGAAGCCGCCGATGAGGAAGCGGGGCAGGTACGACAGGAACGAGCCGAACGCGAGCGCCAGCGCGACCACCGCCACCGACGCAAGCACGTCGCGGCGGCGCCCCCGGCCGATCTGCTGCGCGGCAGCCGTGGTGCCGAGCATGTGGTAGCCCAGCACGCCGCCGAAGGCCCCGATCAGGACGTTGGCGAGGCCGGCCGCGCGGAGCTCCTGGTCGAGATCGAGATCTCGGTTCGTCATCAGCTCGACGGCGGTGGTCTTGAACAGGATCGAGATCACCACGATGAAGCACATCGCCACGATCGAGGGGGCGTAGCCCAGCACGACGCTCCACTCCACGCGCGCGAGTTCGGCGATGTCGAACAGCGTCCACAGCCCCGCCTCGGGAAAGGCCCCGAACAGGAAGCCGGCCTCGCGCCACCCGTCGACCGTGGCGCCGGTCGCCAGCATGAGCGCGTAGAAGCCGGCCACGGGGACGACGAGCAGCGCGGGCCAGAACAGCTCGTGCTTGATGCGGGGCGCCGCGATCAGCACGAAGAACCCGTAGGCGATGCCCGGCACCCAGCGCAGGAGCGCGTCGGGCTCCAGCAGGGTGGGGAGCGCTCCCCACGCGAGCGAGAGGTCGCCCATCACCGAGAAGCTGCCGGCGAACAGCACCCAGCCCATGCCCGCCAAGAAGCCGCCGGCGACCGGGTACGGCATGAAGCGCACCAGCCGTCCGAGCCGGAAGCCGCCCACCCCGAGCAGGAACGCGCCGGTCACGAAGGCCGTGATCCCGTTGGCGACCACGACCGTCACGAAGACGTCGCGCGGGGCGGCCCCGGGCGGCATCGCGGCGACCGCGGTCGCGGCCGCCGTCGCGAGCACCGCCGTCGACGCGGCGGGAACCGAGGCGCTCATCCCGCGCAGCGAGCTCAGCAACCCGAGCACGATGCCGCTCACCATCGTGCTGAGCAGCGCCAGCCCGATGCCCTCCGCCAAGAACGCCGACAGCTCGCCGGCGAACAGGAGGGCCGCAAAGGAAATCGTGAGGACGGTGTTGATCAGGCCGACGACGAGCGCAGCCGACACGCTGGTCAGCCACGGGGCCCGTCGCTGCGGCCCTCGATCCGCTTGCATGAGTGCCAGACGATACCGGGGGCGACGCGCGCCGACTGCATCGCGGTGCCGGCGGCCGTACACGGCGCCCCGTGCACTGGAGCCGTGGACCGACGGTGCTCGGGCGGGATCGGGAGATCGCACGAGCTCTCGATACAGTTGGGCATGAGGACTGAGGTCAGGTTCGCTTCCGACCCCCACGCCCCGACCGGGCGCCGCGCCCGCGGCGCCGCGACCCGCCCGGGCGTCCATGGGGGCTGAGGTGGCCGGCGCGCAGCCCTGGAAGCCCGACGTCGCCCGCCAGGCGAGCGCCCGGCTCGACGGGCACCGCGTCGAGCTGCGCAACGTGCGGAACACGCGCTACCCCGATCCGGGCGAACCGTACGAGGTGGCGTGGGACACGAGGCGGTACGACCTCGACGGCCTGCGGCGGCTGTGGTTCCTGGTCGAGCCGTTCCACCCGACGATCGACGCGATCGCGCACACCTTCATCAGCTTCGAGTTCGAGGACGATTTCTTGGCCCTGTCGATCGAGGCGCGCCTGCGCGAGGAGCAGAGCTACTCGGTCTTCGCAGGGCTCGTCGGCCGCTACGCGCTCGCCTACACCTTCGGCGACGAGCGCGACTTCGTGCTGCGGCGCACGCGGTACCAGCAGCACCAGCTCTACCTCTATCCGCTCGTGACGCCGCCGATCGAGGTGCGCGCCCTGTTCCTCAACGCGCTGGCCAGCGCCAATGCGTTGACCCAGCGCCCACGCCGCTACAACAGCCTGCTGCACAACTGCACGAACACGCTGCGCCGCCACGCCAACCAGGTGCGCCCCGGCAGCTTCCCGCCGTTCCTCCTCGCCGACATCCTTCCGGGCCGCTCCGATCGCGTGCTGTACGACAAGGGCTGGATCGACACCTCGGCGAGCCGCGACGAGCTCCGGAACCGGCACGCGATCCGGGAGCGGGCCAACGCCGCTGCCGACGCGGCCGACTTCTCCCGCCGCATCCGCGAATTCGCGTGAGCGAGCTGCTGCAGATCATCGGGGCCAGCCTCCGGCTCGATCCGGACCTGTGGCGCGATCTGCTGGCCCGGCTCGACGCCCTGCGCTTCCGGCCCGCCCTGTGGATCGTGGTCCTCGCGGG
>CBDUCW010000198.1:0-4807 GCA_965365745.1 uncultured Trueperaceae bacterium | reverse complement strand
AACAACGAGACCGGGGTCCGCAACGACGTGGTCGCTGCGGGCGCGGTGGCGCACGAGGCCGGCGCGCTGCTGCTCTGCGATGCGGTGCAGGCCTTCGGGTACGACGACGTCCGCCCGGCCGCCTTGGGGGCCGACCTCGTGGCCGTGTCGGCCCACAAGCTCGGTGGACCGCCCGGGGTCGGGGCCTTGGTGCTCCCCGAGGACGTCGAGCTCGGACCGCTGCTCCGCGGCGGCAGCCAGGAGCGCGGCGCCCGACCGGGAACCCACAACACGCCGGCGATCGCGGGCTTCGGAGCGGTCGTCGCACGGCACGCCGCGCGCGGATCGGAGCGTGGCGCGCGGGTTCGGGCGCTGCGCGACCGCTTCGAGTCGCGCGTCCGCGCGATCGACGGCGTCCGCATCCACGGGGCCGATGCTCCGCGCGGTCCGAAGCACGCCAACGTCGCCGTGCCGGGCGTGGCGGCGGACACGCTGCTCATGGCGCTCGACGCGGCCGGCGTCTCGGCCTCGGCCGGTTCCGCCTGCCACGCGGGCAGCCTCGAGCCCTCGCCCGTGCTGCTGGCGATGGGCGTCGAGCCGGAGGTCGCCCGCAGCAGCGTGCGCTTTTCGTTCGGCGCGAGCAACGACGACGACGACCCGGAGCGGGTCGCCGAGATCTTCCGGCGCGCCGTCGAACGGGCGCGAACGGTGGCGGCGACGCGCACGTCGGTCTAGGCCCGCGTCGGCGAGCCTCTGCCTGCGCGGCGTCCCGCGCGGGAACCGCCTACGCGGTCTTGCGCCGTTCGGCGTTGTCGAGCACCCGCTCCGGATCGTCGAGGTCGTCGGCGTCGATGCGGATGCCGGCGATGTCGCTTCCGGGGACCTCGAACATCGGGTCGAGGAGGATGCCTTCGAGCACCGAACGCAGGCCGCGGGCGCCGGTGCGCCGGCCGTCGGCCCGACGAGCCACCTCGCGCAGCGCGGCGTCGCTGAAGTCGAGTTCGACGCCCTCGAGCGCGAACAGCTCGCGGTACTGCCGCACGAGGGCGTTCTTGGGCTTGGTGAGCACGTCCACGAGCGCGTCGATCGACAGGTCCTGCAGCCGCACGGTGATCGCGAGGCGCCCGATCAGCTCGGGGATCAGCCCGAACTTCATCAGGTCCTCGGGCAGCACCTCGGCGCTGGCGAGCTCGTCCTCGGGCACGTCGCTGATCTGGAAGCCCACCCGGGTGACGTCGACGCGGTTGCGCACGATGTCGTCGAGGCCTTCGAAGGCGCCGCCGCAGATGAACAGGATGTTGCTCGTGTCGACGGCGATGAGCTCCTGGTGCGGATGCTTGCGCCCACCCTGCGGCGGCACGTGCGTCACGGTGCCTTCGATCATCTTCAGCAGCGCCTGCTGCACGCCCTCGCCCGACACGTCGCGGGTGATGGACGTGCCCTCGGACTTGCGCGCGATCTTGTCGATCTCGTCGAGGTAGATGATGCCGCGTTCGGCGGCCTCCACGTCGTAGTTGGCCGTCTGCAGCAGGCGCAGCACGATGTTCTCGACGTCGTCGCCGACGTAGCCCGCCTCGGTGAGGGTGGTCGCGTCGGCGATCGCGAAGGGCACCTGCAGGATGCTCGCCAGCGTCTGTGCCAACAGCGTCTTGCCGGTGCCCGAACTGCCCACCATGAGGATGTTCGCCTTCTGCAGGTCGGCCTCGGGATTCTGAAGCCGGCGGTAGTGGTTGTAGACCGCCACCGACAGGGTGCGCTTGGCGAGATCCTGCTCGATCACGTAGGCGTCGAGCTGCTTCTTGATCTCGCGGGGGCTCGGCAAGCGGATCTGCGGGGTGTACGTCGTCTGGGCGTTGCCCAGGACGTCCCCGATGCGGGTCACGCAGTCGCCGCAGATGTGGTACGAGCCGTCCTCCGACGCGACGAGCTGCCGCACCTCGGCGTGGGTGCGTTTGCAGAAGTTGCAGCGGGGAGGCGCCATGGCGTCAGCCTTCCTCGGGACTCGGGCCGCCCGATCCGGCGGCGGGTGCGGGTCCGCCCATGTCGCTCGTGAAGCGACCGGCGTGGCGCGGCTCGACGACCCGGTCGAGCAGGCCGTATTCGAGCGCCTCGGCCGGACTCATGAAGTTGTCGCGCTCCATGTCGCGGCGGAGCGTTTCGGTGTCCTGCCCGGTGTGGCGGGCGTAGATCTCTTCCATGATGTCGCGCACCTTGAGGAACTCGCGCGCTTGCACTTCGAGGTCGGGGAGGCTGCTGCGCGGGAAGCCCGCCGAGCCGGCATGGATCATGATGCGGCTGTTGGGGAGCGCGACGCGGTTGCCTTTTTCACCCGCCGCCAGGATCACGGAGCCCATCGACATCGCGATGCCAACACAGTTCGTGTGCACCGGCGCGTTGATGTACTGCATCACGTCGTAGATCGCGAGGCCGGCGTAGACCTCGCCGCCGGGGCAGTTGATGAACAGGTTGATCGGCTGCTCGGAGCTCTGCGACTCGAGCAGGAGGAGCTGGGCGACCATGACGTTCGCGACCTCGCTGTCGATCGGCGTACCCAGGAAGATGATGCGCTCCTTGAGCAGCCGACTGTAGACGTCGTAGGTGCGTTCGCCACGACCGGTTTGTTCGATGACGTAGGGAACGAGCGGCATGGCGTCAGCTTACCAAGGCCGCTCCGACGATCGCGCTGCGGATCCGCGGCGCCGGGGCCGACGCGGCTCCACGGAAGCGCCCGCCCCGTCGGTCGTGGACGGGGCGGGCGCTGGAGTTCGGCTCGGGTCCTTCGCGTCAGTCGCGGTCGTCGGACGGCGCCGGCGCGCTGCCGGCGTCGACGATGTCGTCGTCATCCGCCTCCGCGCCGTCCTGGGCGGTGTCGCCAGCGCTGGCCTGCGGGCGCCCGCCGGCGGGGTCGTCGAGATCGCGACCCGTCTTGGCGGCGACGACCTCGCGGAGCGCCTTGTCGCGCGTGAGCAGGAAGCGGTAGTTCGCCAGCCACTCCTCGCCCTGCTCGCGGCGGAAGCGGACGGGATCCATGCCGCGCCGGGCGGCGAGCTGGGTCAGCGAACGCTGGAGCTCGTCGTCGTCGAGCTCGGTTCCGCGCTCCTCGAGCAGCCGCTCGAGCACCAGGTCGCGCTTGACGCCCTTTCGTGCGGCGTCGTTCAGCTCGTCGTCGAACTCGTCGCGAGTGCCGTTCTCGTCGAGCGACGACAGGTAGTCGTCGAGCTTCGTGCCGCGCTGCTCGAGGTCGGAGGCGAGGTTCTCGAGGAGGTGCATCTTGCGCCGGTTCACGAGGCTGGTCGGCAGCTCGACGTCGGTGCTCTCGAGCAGCTTGTCGACGAACTCGTCGCGCTGCTCCTCGAAGGCGCGCTGATCGATCTGCTGCTCGAGGCTGCGGCGGATCTCGCTCTCGACGTCGGCCCAGGTCTCGAAGCCCAGGGTGGCCGCGAAGGCGTCGTCGGCGTCCGGCTTGTCCTTGGCCTTGACGTCGGTGATCCGGACCTTCAGCGTGCGGAGGCCGGCGGGGGCGTCGTCGTCGTCCTCGTCCTCGTCGCCGTCCTCGTCGTCGGTGTCGCCCTCTTCGTCGAGGTCGAGCGCGGGGGCGTTGGGGTCCTCGAGCTCGAGCTCCACGACGTCGCCGATCTCCACCCCGAGCAGCTGCTCGGCGAGGTGCGGTTCGACCGACTCGAGGTCGATGGGCATGGTGCTGGCTTCGGGCATCCCGTCACCGTCCGCCTCGTCCGCATCGTCGTCCTCGGAGGCGTCCTCGCCGTCTCCGTCCTCGCCGTCTCCGTCCTCGTCGGCATCGTCGACGGTGACCACGGTCAGGACGTCGCCGGGCTCCGACGCGCGGTCGACCGGCACCATCGTGGCGTGCTCGCGGCGCAGGCGCTCCACCGTCTCTTCGATCTGCGTTTCGCCGAGCGCTTCGGGGGCGCTGTCGATGACGATCTCGTCGATGTCGCCGAGTTCGAAGTCCGGGTAGAGATCGAGGTGCACTTCGAACTCGAAGTCCTCGCCCTCCTCGGGCGGATCGGCGTGGAAGTGCGCATGGATGGGGGAGAGCTCGAGCTCGCGCATCGCTTCGGGGTAGGCGTCGTCGACGATGGCGTCGCGCACCTCCTGCTTGTACGCCATCTCGCCGACCTTCTTCACCACGACGCCCTTGGGCGCCTTGCCGGGGCGGAAGCCCGGGATCTTGACCTGCCGCGCGACGCTTCGCAGCACCTTGTCGAAGGCGGCGTCGACGTCGGACGCGGGCACGGTGACCTTGACGGTGGCGGAGACGGCTTGCTTGTCGACGAGCTCGGCGTGCATGGGGACTCCCTTGGGGTACGGATCGATCGTGTGCGGCCGGCGAGGCGAACCTGGACGTGCCGGCCCCTCGGCAGCGCGCGGAGGGGAGGCGCCGGCCGCCGGATGGCGGTCGCGTGCAGACGGAACGAATCGGCAGAAAAAGCGGCAAGCCGGGAGGCTTGCCGACGCTGGTGCGAGGAGCGGGACTTGAACCCGCACGGACTAAGCCACCAGATCCTAAATCTGGCGCGTCTACCAATTCCGCCATCCTCGCGCGACGAAGGGCCGATCGCCGGTGTGGTGGAGTCGCGTCGTCGCGGAGGTGGATCGGAAGGACCGATCCGGGCGGGGGCCCGTGGGGCACCGCGCCGACCTCCGGACGCGCGTACGTAGGTGGGGTGGATGATGGGATTTGAACCCACGACCCCTGGAACCACAATCCAGTGCTCTAACCTACTGAGCTACATCCACCGCGGACGCACCGCCGAGTGTAGCAGACGCGCCCTGGACACCGGAAGCCCCGCCGACACGGCGGCCT
>CBDUCW010000197.1:0-4827 GCA_965365745.1 uncultured Trueperaceae bacterium | reverse complement strand
GGAGGGATCGCGCTCATCGGAACGACGGAGGCCCCCTTCGTGCGGGATCTGGAGGGTGGCCGGCGCTATGGCACGATCGAGGACTTCAAAAAACTAGTAGCTGAAGCCCACGCTCGTGACCTGCGTATCATCACCGACCTGGTCCTCAACCACACGGCCGACGACCACGCGTGGGTGCAGCGCGCGAAGGCGGGGGAGACCCGCTACCGCGACTACTTCTACACCTTCGAGGACCGCACCCTCCCCGACGCCTACGAGCGGACCCTGCCGGAGGTGTTCCCCGAATTCGCGCCGGGCAACTTCACCTTCGACGAGGATCTGCAGCGGTGGGTGTGGACGACGTTCAACACGTACCAGTGGGACCTGAACTGGTCGAACCCCGAGGTCTTCCTCGAGATCGTCGACATCATGGGGTATCTCGCCAATCTCGGGGTCGAGATCTTCCGGCTCGACGCGGTCGCCTTCATGTGGAAGCGGCGCGGGACGAACTGCCAGAACCAGCCCGAAGTGCACGACCTGCTCCAGGCGCTGCGCGCCTGTTCGAAGATCGCCACCCCGGCGGTCGCGCACAAGGCCGAGGCGATCGTGGGTCCCGACGACCTGATCCACTACTTCGGCACCGGGCGCCGCTACGGCAAGGTCAGCAACATCGCCTACCACAACAGCCTGATGGTGCACTTCTGGTCGTCGCTGGCGAGCCGCGACACGCGGCTGATGACGCACGCGATGGCCCGCTTTCCGCGGACCCCCGCGTCGATCGCCTGGGCGACGTACATCCGGGTGCACGACGACATCGGCTGGGCGATCACCGACGAAGACGCGGCCGCGGTGGGCCTCGACGGCCACGGGCACCGCAGCTTCCTGTCCGACTACTACGCCGGGGACTTCACCGGCAGCCACGCCCGCGGCGAGGTCTTCGGCTACAACGCGAAGACCGGCGACCGGCGCATCTCGGGCAGCTTCGCGTCGCTGGCGGGGCTCGAGGTGGCGCTCGAGGAGAAGGACGAGCGAAGCATCGCCCTGTCGATCGAGCGGATCCTGCTGGGGCACGCGCTGATCAGCGGCTTCGGCGGGATCCCGCTCGTGTACATGGGCGACGAGATCGGCATGGTCAACGACTACGGCTTTCGCGACGATCCGGAGCTGCGCGGCGACAACCGCTGGATGCACCGGCCGTACATGGACTGGGACAAGGCCGAGCTGCGGCACGAGCCGCGCAGCATCGAGGCGCGCATCTTCCACGGCATCCGCGAGATCGTCCGCGCCCGCAAGCGCACGCCGCACCTGCACTCGGCCTACACGTCGGTGATCCTGCGCGACGGCAACCCCCATCTGTTCGCCTACGCACGGCCGCATCCGCTCGGCGATCTGGTGGCGATCTACAACTTCAGCGAGCACCACCAGCAGTTCGATGCGTCGCTGTTGGCCGAGCGCGGCCTGCACCAGCCGTACGATCAGGTGGAGCAGACCTTCGTCGATGTGAGCGACGGGAGCCTCCGCCTCACGCCGTACAAGTTCTACTGGCTGATCTAGTCGGCGCGGGGGGCCGGGGGCGGCGCCGACTCCCGCCGTCGCGACCCGGCGAAGCGCGGAGCTACGTCGCCCAGCCTTGATTTCTCTTCTTGCAACCCGCTATACTACTCGGGTTTGGAACGCCCCTGGCTCGCAGCGATGGGTCCGGGGCCTGGCTTGTCGTGCGCTTCGCGCTCCCGCATCCGACGCCGTTCGGAGGGAGCCCGGCCGACGCCGGAAGCTGCCACGGCAGCCCTGCTGAACCGACCACGCGAACGCAACTCGACGTCCATCCGCAGCGCCGCCCACGGGTGTGCCGCTCCGCACGCCGGAGCCCGCCCCACCCGGACGTCCCGCCACGGGACTCCGATCGCGGCCCCGCCCCGACGCCCCGCCGCAGCCGGCGCGGCGACCCACCTCCGCCCGCGCCACCCGGCGACACGATTTCAGGGAGTGATCACACTGCCAACCGTGAACCAGCTGCTCCGCAAGGGGCGCAAAAAGATCGGCAAGAAGAACAAGACTCCGGCGCTCAAGGGAAGCCCCCAGCGTCGCGGCGTCTGCACGGCGGTCAAGACCCAGACTCCGAAGAAGCCGAACTCGGCCCTTCGCAAGATCGCCCGTGTGCGCCTGAGCACCGGGTACGAGGTCACGGCCTACATCCCCGGCGAAAAGCACAACCTGCAGGAACACTCGGTCGTGCTGATTCGCGGCGGCCGCGTCAAGGACCTTCCCGGCGTGCGCTACCACATCGTCCGCGGCGCGCTCGACGCCCAGGGCGTCGGCATCGGCCGCTACGTGCAGCGCAACCAGGGCCGCAGCAAGTACGGCACGAAGAAGCCGAAGTAAGGACGGGTGAGCTGAATGGGTCGCAGAAGAAGAGCTGAAGTCCGGCGCCTGGAAACCGACCTCGTCTACAACGACACGACGGTCACGGCGTTCATCAACAAGATGATGCGCGACGGCAAGAAGAACCTCGCCTCGAGGATCTTCTACGCCGCCTGCCGCCTGGTCCAGGACCGCAGCGGTCAGGAACCGCTCAAGGTCTTCCGCCAGGCCATCGACAACGTGAAGCCCCGCACCGAGGTCAAGAGCCGCCGCGTCGGCGGTGCGACCTACCAGGTGCCCGTCGAGGTCAGCGCCCGTCGCGCCAATTCGCTGGCGCTGCGCTGGCTGGTCGCCGCGACGAACGCGCGCCCCGAGCGCACCGCCGTCGAGCGTGTGGCCGGCGAGCTCCTCGACGCGGCCCAGGGTCGCGGCGGAGCCGTCAAAAAGAAGGACGACGTCGAGCGGATGGCCGAGGCGAACCGCGCCTACGCCCATTACCGCTGGTAGGAATCCCATGGCGAATGAAACCACCTACAATCTGAAGGACACCCGCAACATCGGGATCGCCGCGCACATCGACGCGGGCAAGACGACCCTGACCGAGCGGATCCTGTTCTATGCCGGTCGCATCCACAAGATGGGCGAAACCCACGAGGGTGCCTCCCAGATGGACTGGATGGAGCAGGAGAAGGAGCGCGGCATCACCATCACCTCCGCGGTGACGCAGTGCTACTGGAACGAGAAGCGGATCAACATCATCGACACGCCCGGCCACGTCGACTTCACCATCGAGGTCGAACGGTCGATGCGCGTGCTCGACGCCGCCGTCGCCGTGTTCGACGCCTCGCAGGGCGTCGAGCCCCAGAGCGAGACGGTGTGGCGTCAGGCCGACCGCTACAAGGTCCCCCGCATCGCGTTCGCGAACAAGATGGACAAGACCGGCGCGGACTTCCAGCTCGTGCTCGATTCGATGGAGGACCGGCTGGCCGCCAACGCGGTGCCGATCCAGTGGCCGATGGGCGCCGAGGACAACTTCCACGGCATCCTCGACCTCGTCGACATGAAGGCCATCACCTACCACGACGACCTCGGGCAGGACATCCGCGTCGAGGAGATCCCCGCCGACTGGCAGGAACTCGCCGTCGAGAAGCGCGCCCTCATGATCGAGAAGCTCGCCGACATCGACGACGACATCGCGTTGACCTACCTCGAAGGGGAGCAGGTCTCCACCGAGCAGGTCGTCAACGCGCTCCGCAAGGGCGTTCGGTCGCTGGAGATCTTCCCGGTCCTGTGCGGCTCGGCGCTCAAGAACAAGGGCGTCCAGCGCGTGCTCGACGCGGTCACGGCGTACATGCCGAGCCCGCTCGACGTGCCGCCGATCAAGGGCAAGCTCGAGGACGGGACCGAAGACACGCGTCCCGCCGACGAGAGCGCGCCCACGGCCGCCCTGGCGTTCAAGATCGCGACCGACCCCTACGTCGGCCGCCTGACCTTCGTGCGCGTCTACTCGGGCTCGCTCGAGTCGGGCAGCTACGTCTACAACGTCTCGAAGGGCAAGCGCGAGCGCATCGGCCGCCTGCTGCTGATGCACGCCAACAGCCGCGAGGAAGTCGATCGCATCGGCGCGGGTGACCTCGGCGCCGTCATCGGCCTCAAGGACACCGGCACCGGCGACTCGCTCACCGATCCCGATCACCCCATCGAACTGGAGTCGATCGAGGTTCCCGAGCCCGTCATCACGGTCGCCATCGAGCCCGCCTCGAAGGCCGACCAGGACAAGCTCTCGAGCGGCCTCGCCAAGCTCGCCGAGGAGGACCCCACGTTCCGCGTCGAAACCGACAGCGAAACGGCCCAGACCAAGATCTCGGGCATGGGCGAGCTCCACCTCGAGATCATCGTCGACCGCCTGCGCCGCGAGTTCAAGGTCAACGCCTCGGTGGGCGCGCCCCAGGTCGCCTACCGCGAGACGATCTCCCGCGCGGTGGACGTCGAAGGCAAGTTCGTGCGCCAGACCGGCGGACGCGGCCAGTACGGCCACGTCAAGATCCAAGCCGAACCGCGCGGACGCGGCGAGGGCTTCGAGTTCGAGAACGCCATCGTCGGCGGCTCGATCCCCAGGGACTACATCCCCGCCGTCCAGAAGGGCGTCGAGGAAGCGATGCAGAACGGACCGCTCCTCGGATTCCCGATCGTGGACATGTACGTCAAGCTCTACGACGGCAGTTACCACGAAGTCGACAGCTCGGAGATGGCCTTCAAGATCGCCGCATCGATGGCCATCCGCGAGGCGATGAAGAAGGGCGGAGCCTCCGTGCTCGAGCCCGTCATGCGCGTCGAAGTCGTCACGCCCGAGGACTACATGGGCGACGTCATCGGCAACCTCAACTCGCGCCGCGGCCAGATCCAAGGCATGGAGCCGCGCGGCAACGCGCAGGTCGTCAATTGCCACGTGCCGCTCGCCGAGATGTTCGGCTACGCGACCGACCT
>CBDUCW010000196.1:0-4853 GCA_965365745.1 uncultured Trueperaceae bacterium | reverse complement strand
CAACGGGCCGATGTCGTGCTTCACGCCACGGACCGAGCGTTCGACACCCCCCCTCCGAGGTTGCCGCTCGGACACCACTACACGGGGTTTCTTCTGTGGGAGCCCGCCAAGGACGTGCCCGAATTCATCGAGCAACCCGGTGCGCCGTGGGCCCTCGTCACGGTGAGTACGGTTCCGCAGGCCGACGAGCTCCGATTGGCTCGCGCCGCGGCCTGGGCGTTGGCCGCGCAACCGGTGCGGACGCTCTTGACGCTGCCCTACGAGCAGGCGCGAAGGGAGATCGGAGCCCTCCCGAGCAACGCCAGGGTCGCCGGATTCGTCCCCCACGGTCGAGTCTTGGGGCATTGCTCGCTGGTGATCACGCACGCGGGGCACGGAATCGTCAGCAAAGCCCTCCACCACGGCGTGCCGATGGTGCTGCTGCCGTGGGATCGGGACCAGCCCGGCGTGGCCTACAGGGCGGTCCGCCTCGGCGTGGGCGAACGGATCGAACGAGAGGACGTCGATCCGGCGCTCGTGTCGGACGTCGTGTCGAAGGTCTTGCGTGACTCGAGCTACCGAACCCGAGCCGCGCGCGTCTCGACCCGGCTGCAGAGCGTCGACGCCGTGGCGGGTGCGTGCCGGATTCTCGAGGAGGCTCTCGCCGGCTAGCTGACCGTGTCGCGCTCGCCGTTCGGACGGGAGGACGCCCGAGGTGTCTCGCCCGTCACGTCGTCGAGGACGCCTTCGCCTTCACCCGCACGAACGAGCGCCAGCCGAAGCGCACCAGGATGTAGGCCACGACGAGTCCGTAGAGTCCGAAGAGGATCAGCGCGGCCGCGTCGGACTCCAGGGCCGGAATCCAGTAGTTCGACCAGTTGAACATCGTGTGCCCCAGCATCACCGCGAAGATGCTCCCGTCGGTGTTGACGTAGATCCACGCCAGGATGATGGCCACCAGCGTGGTCGTGACGATCAGACCCCAGATCGGCTTGTTGTAGTACGTGTCCGCGCGCGGAACGAAGAACAGCGGCAGGTGCCAGAAGCCCCACATGAGGCCCGTCACGATGGCGGCGACCAGGGCGCTGGTCCGAGCGTTCAGCCGCTCGAACGCGACCCCGCGCCAGCCGAACTCCTCCTGGAGGGGGCCTCCGAGGAAGAAGATGATGACGAAGGAGACGGGAAGGGCGATCGGCTGTTCGAGGGCGGCGAAGGTGGGCACCGGATCGCCGAGGGCGATGGCGATCGCGAGCGCGCCGCCGATCAGAACGGGGAAGATCAGCAGCGCGACCCACCACCACGCCCCGATGCGCACCTTGAGGCCGCGCCGGAGCAGCGCACCGACGCCTCGGAGGCCCTGCGCGATCAGCGTCACCGCGATCGCGGCGACCAGCGGTCCGTAGGGTCCGAGGTTGAACGGGCCGTCGAGGATCGCGCGGATGCCGTCGGGCGCATTCCAGAGGCCCTGCGCAATGAGCGCGTCCGGAACCCAGAACAGCCAGGTGAAGCCGTACGCGATCAGCACGAATGCCCAAAGGCTCGGGGTGGTTCGCACGAGGGACCTCCCAATCCCGACGGCCGCAGGCCGGTCCCTCGGAGCCTACGGAGTGGACCGCGAGCGTCGGAAGGGCCAATTGTCCTGGCCGAATTCGCCGCGGGGACCGACATGTGGCGTCTCGTGCGCGCGTTCGGGCCGTGACGCCTCCGACCGTGTCGTACGCTCGTGACAGTCGTTCGAGAGGAGGCCGACCGCTCGTCGTTCTGCCGGGCGCCCGCGGGGTCCCGCCCCGCGCAACCGCGCGAAGTGCGCGCGAAGGAGAGTCCAGATGCCCAAATTCCTTGTCAAGGTCAACTACGTCGGCGATGGGATCAAGTCGGTCCTGAAGGATGGCGGAACCGGGCGGGTCAAGGTCGTCAAGAAGCTCGCGGAGAGCACGGGCGGCACGCTGGAGGCCATGTACTTCGCCATGGGCGACGTCGACGCGTACATCATCATCGACGGGACCGACAACATTTCGGCCGTCGCGGCGTCGCTGACCGCAGGCGCGTCGGGTGCCGTCAACGTCGAGACCGTCGCCTTGCTCACGCCCGAAGAGATGGACGATGTGGCCAGCAAGGCCAGGAAGCTGGCTGCGCCCACGTTCGACTAGCGCCGAAGGCAGGCCACGACAACGGCTTCAGGCTGGGGTCCCGTACCCCAGCCGTTCCGTCGTTCAGCCCGTCAGACGTTCCGCCGCGCAGCCGGGCGAGGCATCGGTCGTGCCCGGGCACGGGCACGACCCACACGGCGGCCGTGGGCATCGCCCGCGCCCGCGTCAGATCCGGCCGCCCACGACGTTCCAGTAGCTCATCTGCCACACCAGGACGAGCCCTCCAACCAACACGACGGTCGCATGAATCCGCCCCACGGGGCCCCACCAGCGACGCAACCAGGCGACGAGCACGAGCACGAGGTGGAGCCCGACGAGCCCGGCTGCGATGGGGGCGATCGCAAGGCCCGCGGCCAGCAACGGCGAAACGCCGAATTGGGGTCCCAACGGTGCGGTCATCGCCGTCGAGAACAGTCCCCCGAAGGCCAGGAGGAGAACGGCGGTTGCCGTCCCGGTCCATCGCGCGGCACGGGCGCCGACGCTCCGGCGGACGCCTCGCCTTCGGTCGAGCCAGGCGAGCAGCGGGAAGCCGATCAGGCCGATCACGAGAAGGACGCTCGCCGTCGCGACGAGGACGACGTGCGTCATCGGCACCTCGTACCAACGTGCCGACCGGAACACGAGCATCGGAGCCTCGCTGAAGTACGCCTCGAGCCGACCGTTCGACCCGGTGCGGAAGAGGATCTCCTCCCCCTCGCGCGAGGCATCGGCGAAGCGATCGGTACCCGTCGGAAGCCAGGTGTTCTCGACGCCGTAGACGGTGCTCGTGAGCCGATCGCCGTCGCGACGAAGATCGAGCGTCGTGAACAGATTGACGATCTTGCCGAGGCTCGATGTCGAGGCCCGATTTGGAAGGTAGGTGCCGACGTAGCGGTCGAGGTCCTCGGGCGCGACGTTCGCTGTGGGGCGTGCAGGCTCCGCCGGGTAGAAGGCGTCGAGGAAGGCTTCCCAAAGGACCTCGCGCAGCTCGAGGCCGCCGGGGGCATTCGTGGCCAGGTAGTAGCCGAGGCTGCGGTCCGGCATCAGCGCGAGGTGGGCGGCGAACACTTCGGTGTCGCCCGTATGCTGCAGGATTCGCTCGCCGTGGCGAACGCTCTCCCAGAAGCCGTACGCGTTTCCGGGCAGCGAGGGATCCGGCGCGAACAGCGTCGTGCGCATGCGTTCGACCGTGGCGGGTTGCAGCATCCGGCCGCCGTCGACCGACCCGTCGCCGAGGTAGGCGCGTAGGAAGCGTCCGGCATCGTGCGCGGTCATCAGGAGCGTGCCGGCCGGTGCGATGGTCAGGAATTCGTTCCCGAATGGGATGTACCTGCCGTCGACCGGAACGTAGCCGAGCGCGGCGTCGTCGCGCAGGTCCTCTGGCGCGGGAAGGCGCACGCTGGACTCCGTCATGCCGAGCGGCTCGAGGATCTCGGACGCCACGTAGTCGGCGTAGGGCCGTTCGCTCACCCGCTCGACGATGTAGCCCGCGAGGGCGCTGCCGTAGTTCGAGTACGCGGACTCGACGCCAGGCGCCCGTACGCGCTCGGGGATGCGGTCGGCCAGCACGTCACCGAGCACGGGGATCGCATCCTCGTCCCGTGCGAAGACTCCGATGAGCGGATAGTCCTCGAAGCCCGCCGTGTGGGTCATCAGGTGCCGAAGCGTGATCGCTTGCCCAGCCCGCGCAGGGATCTCGAAGTCGAGGTACGTGTTCACGTCGGCGTCGAGGTCGAGCTCGCCGCGCTCGACGAGTTGCATGACCGAGGTCCATACGAACAATTTCGCGACCGATCCGGCGGCGAACGGCGTGTCGCCAGTGGCCGGTCGGTCGGGGTCCAGAGCCGCGCGGCCGAAGCCCGCCTCGAAGCTCGGTCCTTGCGACGTGACCACCGTGACGATCGCCCCCGGGACATCGAACGCGTCGAGCAACTCCGGGACGTGCTCCTCGAAGAAGGCTGCGAGCTCCTCGGCGGACGGAACGGTCGCGCTTCCGGGGACCGATTGCGCTCCGATGGCACGAGTTCCGAGAAGAACGCTGACCACGAGAAGCATGCAAACGAACGAACGATGCGCCCTGCTCGGGGACGCGAAGGGGCTGACCACGGTCGACCGCCAATCTGGACCATGCGTTCCTCGAAGGTCGTGTGCGACACGAGGAAGACGCGCCAAGGTTCCGGGCGCAAAGGTAGCATGCGCCCTGCCTCGACGGTCCGCGTGGACCGGTCGCCGGCACCGAAGCTCGGGCGGATTCCGTGGGCACGCCCGATCGACTCGGCGACGCGCAGGCGAGCGCGTAGCGATTCGCACGAGCTTCGGAGCTATGACAAGCTGGGCGAGGGGCCAGCAGGCGTGTCGAGCAAGGAGGGACCCACCGCGTGGCTTCGACCCCGATCGTGACCGAGCTGTTCGTCTACCCCATCAAGTCGTGCGCCGGCCTGCCGCTCGACGAAGCCCACGTGGGCGCGAAGGGAATCGTCCACGACCGCGAGTGGATGGTGGTCACGTCCGACGGGAGCTTCGTGACGCAACGCGAGATCCCTTCCATGTGCCTGATCCGACCGCGTCGGGTGGGGGAGGAACTCGTGGTCGAGGCGCCCGGCATGGAGCCCCTCCAGCTTCCCGTCACCGACGAGGGGCCCCGCATCGACGTCACGGTGTGGGACTACCCGTGTCGCGCGATCGATCAGGGCGCCGCTGCCAGCCGCTGGTTCAGCGAGGTCCTCGGTGGAGAGCGAGACCATC
>CBDUCW010000195.1:0-4892 GCA_965365745.1 uncultured Trueperaceae bacterium | reverse complement strand
GAGGCGCACGAGGTCGGGGGGGCGGAAGTCGGGCACGACGCCGCGCGCACGCAGGCCCTCCGAGAGCGTCCGTGCCGACGGATGGGCGAGCGCGACGTGCCCGCCACGCTCGTCCGGGGCGCGCGGCGTGGGGCTGCGGACCTCGGGGAGATCGGCGTCGAGCCGGGCGAAGAGATGGTCGGTCAAGACCAGCGAGCGTCGCCGGATCGCCTCGACGCCCACCTGTTCGAAGATCGCCAGCGCGCCTTCGAGGCCGGCGAGGGCCAAGATCGGCGGCGTGCTGATCTGAAAGCGCCCCGCGCCGGCGGCCGGCTCGAAGGTAGGGTCCATGGCGAACTGACCTGCCTTGTCGTTCCCCCACCAGCCGGGAAGGGCCGGGCGCCGATCGGCGTGGCGACCGTGCACGAACAGGCCCCCCGGCGCGCCCGGGCCGGCGCCGACGTACTTGTAGTGGCACCAGACGGCGATGTCGACGCCGTCGTCGTGCAGGGTATGGGGGATCGCCCCGACCGAGTGCGCCGCGTCCCACCCCGCCAGGGCTCCGACCTCGTGCGCCTTCGCCGTGAGCGTGCGCACCGGGAGCCGCTGTCCGCTGCGGTACAGCACGGTCGGGAGCCAGGCGAGCGCGACGCGCTCGTCGAGCGCATCGAGGAGGTCCTCGAGCTCGAGCGTGTGGCCGTCCCGCGACGGAACGAGGTGCAGCTCGCCGCCCTCCCGCTCGGCCCACGCACGCAGCGCGTAGAGGTCGCTCGGGAAGTCCAGCTCGGTCGCCACGATGCGCCGCCGCTCGCCCTCTGGGCGGTAGAAGGTCGCGAGCAACGCGTGCAGGTTCGCGGTGATGGATCCCGTGGCGATCACTTCGTCGGGCTGGGCGCCCACCAGCCGTCCGAGTGCGGGGGAGAGCCGCTCGGCGAGCCCGAACCACTCGTCCCACGCCGTGACGCCCTTGGCCTGCCACTGCCGCAAGCGTCGCTCGATTGCGTGTTGCGCGGGGTACGACAGCGGGCCGAGCGAGTTGCCGTCCAGGTACGTGCCGGGCGGCAGCAGGAAGGTTCCCTCGAGGGGGAGCGTGGGTCCCGAGTCGGCGCTCACCGGTCGTCCCAGGGCTCGAGCAGGGCCCGCACCGGCGACGCGTCGGCGTGCGGAATGCGAAGGGGCAGGCAGACGAGGCGGTAGCGGCCGGTCGGGACCCCGTCGAGCGCGAGCCCCTCGACGATCAGCACGTCGCGGGCGGCGCAGGCGGCGTGCGACGGCAGGCCCTCGACGCCGAACGGATCGACCGAGGGTGCGTCGGTCCCCAGCAAGCGCACCCCCCGATCGGCGAGTTCGTGGACGAGCGCCGGGTCGATCCCCAGGAAGTCCTTCGGGAACTCGTCCCACCGGTTCGCCTGCCCGGTGGCGAGCAGGACGCGTTCGGGGAGATCCGTCAGATCGTCGGGGAGCTCGCCGGGGCCCACCGTGCGGCGCCCGGCCGGCGGGGCCGCGAGGCGGATCACGTCGGCCGCGCCGACCGTCCGCGCGAGCGGGATCCCACCGAGCCGGACCCCGTCGGGATCGTAGTGCCAGGGAGCGTCGAGGTGCGTGCCGAGGTGGGTCGTCGTGCGCAGCTCGAGCACGTTGACGTCCGATCCGTCCCGACCCAGGATCGCCGTCGGCGCGAGACCGAAGCCGGCGTCGCCGGGCCACGTCGGGTGGCCGGCAGGAAGCTCGCGGGTGATGTCGATCATGGCGGGAGTCTACCGTCGGCGTCGGGCACCCCGCGGCACCGACGACGCGGGGGTCGCAGGTGGCGTCGAGGTTGGGGTCGACGATGCCGTCGACGGTGAGGCCCCCGGGCCCCCGGCGCCCGTGCCCTGCGAGGGCGCGTGCGGTGCGCTAGCCGGCCGTCGCGGCGGCGGCCGATTCGACCGCGCCGACGAGGTCGGCGGCCACCGACGAGATGCGGTCGGCGTCGGCCCCCTCGACCATCACGCGGACGAGCGGCTCGGTACCCGAGGCGCGAACGAGGATGCGGCCCTCGTCCCCCAAGCTCGCTTCGGCGGCCTCGACGGCCGCGGTGACGGTGCCGTGCTCGGCGAGCTCGTGCTTCGTCTCGGCGGCCACGGCGACGTTGCGGAGAACCTGCGGGAAGACGGGGATTTCGTCCATCCACGAGAGCAGCGTGCGACCCGAGGCACGAACCGCGGCGAGCAGCTGCAGCGCGGTCAGGATGCCGTCGCCGGTCGGGGCGCGGTCGAGGAACAGAACGTGCCCGGAGGCTTCGCCGCCGAGCGTCAGGCCCTCGCTGCGGAGCTTCTCGACGACGTAGCGGTCGCCGACCGGGGTCCGGTGCATGTCGATGCCCCGCTCGATCAAATACCGTTCGATGCCGAGGTTGGTCATGACCGTGCCCACGACCGCGGGAATCCCGCGTACCTGCGCGCAGATCGCCACGATGTGATCGCCGGTGACGATGCGCCCCTTGGGGTCGACCAGCAGCGCCCGGTCGGCGTCGCCGTCGAAGGTCACGCCGACGTCGAGCCCGTGCTCCAGCACGCGCGTCACGATCGCGTCGGGGTGCGTCGAGCCGGAGTCGACGTTGATGTTGACGCCGTTGGGGGCCGCGTGGATGACGTCGAGGCGCGCCCCGATCTTGCGGAACACCTTCGGTGCGAAGTCCGAGGCGGCGCCGTTGGCGCAGTCGAGCCCGACGCGCAGGCCGTCGAGGTAGGGCGCGTTTGCGAGCAGGTGCCCGAGGTAGTCGCCCTGCTGGAGGGCGTAGCGTCGCGAGCCCCCGATGTCGGCGCCCGCGAGCGCCCCGGCTCCGGTGTCGTCGTCGTCGAGGCGGGCCTCGATCGCGGCCTCCTCCGCGTCGTCGAGCTTCGACGCGTCGCCGCCGAAGAGCTTGATCCCGTTGTCGGTGAAGGGGTTGTGGCTTGCGCTCACGACGATGCCGGCGTCGGCTCCCAGGGTGCGCGTGAGGAAGGCGACGCCGGGCGTCGGCATCACGCCGAGCCAGATGACGTCGGCCCCGCGCGAGGCCAAGCCCGCGGCGACCGCGTGCGCGAGCATCGGACCGGAGCGACGCGTGTCCATGCCGATCGCGACCTGGGGCCGTTCGATCCCCCGCGCCCGGAGATGGGCGGCCGTCGCCGCGCCGAGGCGGAGCGCGAATTCGGCGGTCATGGGCTGGCGGCCCGCCACGCCCCGCACGCCGTCGGTCCCGAAGTAGCGTCGTTCGATCATGGCGCGCATTCTATCGCGGGCGACGCCCGGTCCACCGCGGCCCGAGCCCGCGCCGTCCTCCCGCCGGACCCCGCCTAGGCGACGATTTGCATGGGCAGGCCGACGGCATCGGTCGGGGCATCGACGCCCGCGGGCAGCGACACGTGCTCGCCACGGAGCACGCGGTGCGCGGTCCAGAGCACGGCGAAGGCGTCGTGGAGGTCGTCCGTCGCCACGTCGCGGCGCAGAAACCGGCGCCGCGCGGCGTCGAGCAGATCGGTGCCGTAGCGTGCGCCGATCAGGGATCGTCGCGCCTCGCGGCCGCGCGGATCGCGCTTGGGGTGGGCCATCGGTTCGCCGCGCCACTGCGCGAAGCTGAGCTCCGGATGGACTTCGGCGACCGCAGGCGCGTCGGCCGTCGCGTCCCGGAGTTGCGCGTCGACCTCGCGGATCTTGGCAAGGAGGTGGAAGGTCTGAACGCTCATGCCCCGGCCCTGCACGCGTCGGGCGATCGCCGTCGCTTCGGCGTGGGTCGAAGCGACGAGCGCCGCGCGCGGCGGGGCGGGGAAGACGCTGGCTCGGCGCGGGCCGAGGCGGCGACGCGCCTCGACGTCGCAGGCCCGGGGTTCGGCCCCGGGGAGGCCGATGGGGATGTCGATCGCGAGCAGCGCCGCCCCCGCGGCCAGCTCGAAGAGGCGCGCGGCGTCCGGCGCGACTTCGATGCGCCGGCCCGCCGGACCGTCGACGAGGGCGACCCACCCGGCCCGGCACCCGTCGGCTGCCACGACCGTGGGTCCGCTCGCGTGCTCGGTTGCGGCGGCACGGCGGCGCGCCGACGTGCGCGTCACTTGGCGTCGAGCCAGGTCGGCCCGACGCCCACCTCGGCCACGAGCGGCACCTTCAACGGGTGCACCGACTCCATGACCTCCCGAACCGTGGCGGCCAGTCCGAGGGCTTCGTCGTGCGGCGCCTCGATCACGACCTCGTCGTGCACCTGCAGGATCAGTTGCCCGCCGCTGCCTGCGAGCGCACGGTCGAGGTGGAGCATCGCCATCTTCATCAGATCGGCCGCGGCTCCCTGGATCGGCATGTTGTAGGCCGTGCGCTCGGCGTAGCCGCGGGTGTTCGGGTTCGGCGAGGCGATGTCGGGGATCGGACGCCGACGGCCCAGGAAGGTCTCGACCCAGCCGTGTTCGCGGCAGAACGCGAGCGTTTCGTCGATGTAGCGGCGCACGCCCGGGTAGCGCTCGAAGTAGCGCTCGATGAAGGCCGCCGCCTCGTCGTAGGCGAGGTCGAGTTCGCGGGCGAGGCGGTGGGCGCTCATCCCGTAGATCACTCCGAAGTTGATCACCTTCGCCACCCGGCGCCGTTCGGCATCGACGGCGTCCGGCTCGACGTCGAAGACCTCGGCCGCGGTGCGGCGGTGGATGTCTTCACCCGCGCGGAAGGCGTCGCACAGGGCCGGATCGCCCGATACGTGGGCCAGCACCCGCAGCTCGATCTGGCTGTAGTCGGCCACGAGCAGCGACGTGCCCGGCGCGGCGACGAAGGCCCCGCGGATCGCGCGGCCGAGCTCGCTTCGCACGGGGATGTTCTGGAGGTTCGGGCCGACGCTGCTGAGCCGGCCGGTGGCGGCGACGGTCTGCGCGAAGGTGGTGTGGATGCGTCCCGTGCGCTCCGACACGAGC
>CBDUCW010000194.1:0-4895 GCA_965365745.1 uncultured Trueperaceae bacterium | reverse complement strand
AACGTCGCCATGGCGCTCCATTCGCCGGGCCATATGGCGGAGGTCCAATGGACCGTCGCGCTGTACGTCGACGGGAAGGCCAATGACGACCAGAAGAACGCCCTCACGGCGATCTTCGGAGGTCAGGCGGGCGGGCACCCGGCGACGCTCGCGTCGCACGTCGGCGAGATTCTCGGTGTCGCCTCTGCCGCGATCGACTTCCACGCCGACGGCCGGCGCCGCAGCCTGAAGATCGACCGCGTCGCCGACGTCGAGATCGTCGGCATCGAGGGGCAGGGCGGGGCGAGCGTGGAGATCCACAACCACCCCCTGGCCGTGGCTCCGGGCTATCCGCTGACGGCCGCCCGCTCGAGCGCGATGACCTACGCCGATCACGGCCTGCAGTGGGAGTTCACCGACAAGAACGGCTTCTTCTCACCGTTCCACTACAGCGCTGCCTAGGTGATCGCCTCCCTGCGCCGAGACCGGTCCATCATTGGGGCCGGTCTCCTGCTCGTCGTCGCCCTCGGCTGGGCCTACCTGCTCGTCATGGCCCGCGACATGGGAGCGATGGACGCGAGCATGGGCATGCCGAGCCTGCGACCCTGGACCGGCACCGAGTTCGCGCTGACGTTCGTGATGTGGGCGGTCATGATGGTGGCGATGATGGTGCCCTCGGCGTCGCCGATGGTCCTGATGGTCGGTGCCACGGTCCGCCGCCGCTCCGAGCGCAGCCCTGCCGTCGAAGTCGCCCTGTTCGTGCTCGGGTACCTGGCGATCTGGACCGCGTTCAGCGCGCTCGCCACCCTCGCCCAATGGGGGCTGCACAGCGCCGCCCTCCTGTCGCCCATGTTGGCCACCACGAGCGCCGTCGCCGGCGGCCTGCTGCTGGTCGGAGCGGGCATCTTCCAGTGGACGCCGCTCAAGCAGGCCTGCCTGCACCACTGCCGGACGCCGCTCGGCTTCGTCATGACGCGGTGGCGCGAAGGGCGCGGCGGCGCGTTCGCGATGGGCCTGGACCACGGGGCCTACTGCGTGGGCTGCTGCTGGATCCTGATGGCGCTGCTGTTCGTCGGCGGCGTGATGAACCTCGCCTGGGTGGCGGCGATCGCTGCCTTCGTGCTGCTCGAGAAGGTCGTGCCCGCCGGTCCCTGGATCGGTCGGGGGGCAGGCGTGCTGCTCGTCGCGTGGGGCGCCGCCGTGCTCTTGGGGCTCGCCGCCTAGCCGCGCGCGGCGATGGCAGGACCGGGCCCTCGCGCCGCCGCGGAGAGGTGCGGCAATCAGGATTCGAGTCGGTACGTCAGCTGCGCGAGGCCGGCCCCGAGGTCGTGCACGCGCTCGAGCTCGAGCGCGACCGGCGCGTCCGCCGGGCCGAACAGTCGGACCCCGGCCCCCAGCACCACGGGCACCACCGTCACCGTCAGCTCGTCGAGGCGCCCCGCGGCCAGGACCGACCGCACGAGCGTGCCGCCGTCGACGTAGACGTCGCGCCCTCGTGCCGAGGCCGCGGCCACGGCCACGGCGAGCAGATCCTCGATCGCGCCCTCGACCGCGCGCACGTCCGCGCCCGGGGGTGGGTCCGGCAGCGCGCGGTGGGTCGCCACGAGGACCGGCGTCTCCCCGTACGGCCACGGACCTCCCATGCCGTGCACGACGTCGAAGGTGCGACGGCCCATCAGCAGCGCGCCGATCTGCGCGAAGAACGGCGAGAAGGTGTCGTCGGCGCCGTCGTGGCCGTCGAGCCAGTCGAGATCGTCGTCCGGGCCGGCCAGGAAGCCGTCGAGCGACACGGCGAGGAACGCGCGGACGCGCGCCACCGGGGGCTCAGCCCTCGCGCTGCCGCTTGCGCATCAGCCCCACCGGATTGCTGACCGCGTGCCGGGCGGCCGCCCAGGCGCGCTTCAGCTCCGTCTCCTCCGGGGCGAGCTGCGCGCTCTCGAGGCTGGCGTAGTGCTCCACCTCTTCCGCCTTCGCGTTGAGGATCTGGTTGAGCACCACGTGCAGGGAGTCGCGCACCGCGAGCCCCTCGCGGAGCATGTCCTGCATCTCCAGGACGCGCTCGACCAGGTCCTCGTGGCTCATCGCTTCGAGTTCGGCTCGACTCCGTTGCATGCCTGCCTCCTCGCAGTGGCGCCACTGTACCGTGCTGCTCCGCGCGGGCGGACGCGCGTCCGCGGCCGAGGGCGCCGCGAGGCCCGCGGTATCGTCCCGCATGTCCGACTTCGCGCCCGAGCCCATGCTTCCGCGCCTCCCCGACGTCGAGGCCCTCGATCTCGGCGAACCCACGCGCCTGACGGTCGTCGAGTTGGCGGCCGCGTACCGCGCCGGGGCGCTGCGTCCGTCCGCCGTGACCGAGGCCTACCTCGACCGCATCGAGCCGGGACCCGTCTACGTGCGGGTGTCGGCCGAGCGTGCCCGCGCGCAGGCGGCGCGGGCCGACGCGCGCTTCGCCGCAGGCTTCGACGCCGGCCCGCTGCAGGGCGTGCCGCTCGGGATCAAGGATCTGTTCGATCTCGAGGGGGAGGTGACGGGTGGGGGCTCGCCGGCGCTGCGGACCGAGCGGGCCGATCGGCCGGCCGCGGCCGACGCGCCGGCCATCGCGCGCCTGGATGCTGCCGGGGCGGTCTTTCTCGGGCGGACGGGGATGACCGAGCTGGCCTTTTCGGGGCTTGGGATCAATCCCCACGACGGCACGCCGGGCAACGCCCTCGACCCCACGCGCATCCCCGGCGGATCGTCGTCGGGCTCGGCGGTGGCGGTGGCGACGGGGCGGGCAGCCGCGGCCATCGGCAGCGACACCGGGGGCTCCGTGCGCATCCCCGCTTCCCTGAACGGGCTCGTCGGATTCAAGACCAGCGACGGACGGATCCCGACCGACGGCGCGGTCCCGTTGTCGACGACGCTCGACACCGTTGGACCGATCGCACGGACCGTCGACGACGCCTGGATCGTCTACCAGGCGCTCGCCGCCGACCGGCCGAGCCGGCTCGAGCCGGCGCGCGGTCCGCTGTCGCTGGCCGTGCCCTCGGCCGTCCTCCACGACGAGATCGAGCCGACCGTCGCGGCGGCCTTCGAGGCGTGGCTCGAACGGATCGAGGCCGCCGGACACGAGCTGCACCGGCTGGAGCTGCCCGAGCTCCGCGAGATCGTCGAGCTGTACAGGAGCTACGGGAGCTTTGCCAACCACGAGGCCTACGCGCTGCACCGCGAGCTGTTCGAACGCCACGGAGCCTCGATCGATCCGCGGGTCGCCGCGCGCATCCTTCCGTTCGCCGAGCGGCCTGCGTCGGACTACCTGGCGCTCGTCTTCGGCCGCCGTGAGCTCGCACCCCGCATCTGGTCGCACCTGGCGCCGTTCCACGGCGTGCTGGCGCCGACGGTTCCGCTGCTGGCCCCGCCCACGGC
Organism: uncultured Trueperaceae bacterium; assembly: GCA_965365745.1. GTDB lineage: Bacteria > Deinococcota > Deinococci > Deinococcales > Trueperaceae > CBDUCW01. The sequence goes on along the minus strand of CBDUCW010000194.1, from coordinate 1,511 downwards.
CGACCTCACCGGCGACGACGAGGCGTACCGCCGCGCGAACGGCCGCTGCCTGCGCAACACGATGCTCTTCAACTTCCTCGGCGGGCCGGCCCTGAGCGTTCCGATCGCACGGGTGGCGGCGCCGGGCGGCGACGGCGGGGCGCGGGCGAGCGTCGGCGGCATGGTCGCGACCGCACCGGGCCGCGACGAGGCCGCCGCGCGGATCGCACGGATGCTCGCCGCAGCCTAGAGGCGGCCGGCAGGGTGCCGCCCCGCGACGGCGTGGCCGCGGCGGGGCGGGGGTGGCTGCGCCGCTCGACAGCGGACGCGTGGACTAAGGCGCTCAGGCGAGCGCACCCGGACGGTGGGCGCTCAGGCGTTCGCGCTCAAGCGGGGGCCCGGAGGCGGGGCGGCTGGATGCCGAGGGCGGCCACGCGGCTGCTCGCGTACTTGACCAGGATGTCGGTCACGGCGACCTCGAGCATCCACACGGGCGTCGCGAAGGGCTCTCCGGCGAACGCGAGCACCGTGAACAGCACGGTGTCGAGCGGCGCGGAGACCGCGTTCGACGAGGCGACCCGGGTCCACCAGCCGCGGTGCAGCATGCGCTGGTAGACCTCGGTGTCGGCCGTCTCGGAGATCAGGATCGCCAGGAAGCTCACCGCCACGTAGCGCAGCGGCGTGCCGAGCGAGAGCGCGGTCACGACGTTGAGCACGGCGGCCGTGCCGATCATCGCGTAGACGGCGCGGCGTCCGAAGCGGTGCACGCGGTCGCGCTGCGTGAAGGTGATGCCGAAGAAGAGCGTGCCGACGTTGAGCGGGAAGGCGAAGCCGGCGATCTCGGAGAGCGGGATGAAGGCGTCGAAGGTGTAGTTCGCGAGCAGCGTGCAGGCGATGTACACCGTCATGGCGGCCAGCATCGCGCCGCGTTCGCGGGGCAGGGCGAGCCGGAAGACGGCGCTGAGCCCCAGCGTGGTGGCGGGCGCGAGCAGGGCCGCGGGCGTCAGCGCCAGCGTCGTCCAGGAGGGCAGCAGCCATGCCAGGGCGAGAGCGACGAGCCCGGCGATCGCGAGCACGGCCACGGCGCTCCGCGCCGTGAGCCGACGCACCAGCGAGGCGACGGGGGCGACGAAGACGCCGCCGAGGAACACGATGGCCGCGAGCGGCAGCGTCGGCAACGGATTCTGGCCGAAACTCGAGAGCCACAGCAGCGTGGGCACGCCCACGAGCGCGAGCGCGGCGAGAGCCGCGGTCGCGAGCCCGGCCAGGGCGGGCGACAGCGGTTGGCGTTCGGGGATGGGGGAGTCGGTCACCGGAGGTCCTCTCGGAAGAGCGAAGCGCCCGAACGGGCGCGTCGGCCGTCGTCGGCGCTCGGGCCGGGGGCCGTCGCGCGCGGGGATCTCGGCGGTATGTCACCTCCCGCCAGACGCCCGAGAGTCTAGCACCCGCACCTCGGCCGGTCGCTCGTCTCGCCGGCCGAAGCGCGCCCGTCGGACTCGTGCACGCGATCACCCCGCAGGCCGAAGCCCGCG
>CBDUCW010000193.1:0-4910 GCA_965365745.1 uncultured Trueperaceae bacterium | reverse complement strand
CGCGCTGGTCGCGGTGGCGCTCGTGGCCCTGGGGCCGGGCTCGCTCGCCCAAGCCCAGAGCGCCGCCGTGGTCGCTCCGGCGGACGCCTGGGCCGTGCAGGTGGTCGCCCTGCGCGATCTGCGCGAAGCCCAGGACGTCGCCCGGCAGCTGCGCGGTCTCGGCTTCGACGCCTACACCGCGTTCACCATGGCCGACGGGCAGCAGTGGGTGCGCGTCCGCGTGGGGTGTGCGACGACCCGCGGCGCGGCCGCACGCTTGGCCGCCGCGCTCAAGGGCGGGCTGACGGCCGATGCCGTGCCGGTACGGCGCGAGGCTTCCGACGCCCCCGCGCGCTGCGTCGAACGTACCGTGGGCTTCCTGAAGCCGGCCGCGTGGACCTCCACGTCGCGCGGCGTCTTCGACGTGGTCGTCGCCGGACGCAGCGGTCGCATCGGCCACGACGGAAGCCGCTGGTACGTGCGCCAGCCGCAGGACGAGGTCGCCGTGGACGCGCCCCCGCCGCCGGCCGGCTACCGCACCGAACAGCGGGGCGGCCGCGACGTCGTCGTCGCACCGCCGGCCCTCGGCGGCGGCGTCCTCTGCGCCGGCCGGCTCGTCGCCGACCTGGGAACCGTGGCCTGCCGCTTCGTCGACGAATCGCTCGCCGACGCGGGCGAGGTCGGCCCGTGAGCCGCCGCGACGTCGCCGGCGACGGACTCCCGATCGCCGTGATCACCGCCGTCAGCGGCGCCGGCAAGACGACCGCGCTGCAGGCGCTCGAGGACGTCGGCTTCCTGGCCGTCGACAACGCGCCGCCGCACCTGTGGCCCGCCATCGCCGACGCCGCCGGGGAGGCCGACGCCCGCGGATTGGCGCTGGGCTACGACCTTCGCGCCACCGCCTGGGGCGACGATGCCGCGGCCGCGCTCGACGAGCTCGGTCGCCGCGGCGACGTGCGCGCCCTCTTCCTCGACGCCGACGATGCCGCGCTGATCCAGCGCTTCAACTTCACCCGCCGGACGCACCCCCTGGGCGAGGCGAGCCTCAGCACCGATCTCGCCACCGAACGGGCGGCGCTGGCTTCGATCCGCGGCGCGGTCGGTGAGGTGATCGACACCTCGGCGATGTCCGCCCGCGACCTCACCCGCGCCATCTGGCGCCGCTTCGCCGGCGGTCAGACCTTCGGCCTGCGCCTGCTCTCCTTCGGGTACAAGCGCGGCCTCCCCACCGACGCCGATGCCGTGCTCGACGTACGCGGTCTGTCGAACCCCTACTACGATGCGCGGCTTCGCCCGCTGCCGGGGACCGATCCCGACGTGCAGGCCTACGTCTTCGACGACGACGGTTTGGCCGTCTACGCCGAGCTTCGCGCGACCGCGCGCCGATTGGCGCAGCTGGCCCGCGACGCGGGGCGCACGAGCTATACCGTCGCCGTCGGCTGCACCGGGGGGCAGCACCGCTCGGTCGCGGTGGTCGAGCGCTTGGCGCACGACCTCGCCGACGCGCTCGCCCTGCACGTCGAGCACCGCGACATGGAGCTCGCGCTGGCCGAGCACGCCGATCGCGACGACAACGATCGCGACGATCGCGACGGGCGCGACCCGGCCGACCCCCCGGTCGCGAGCGACACGTCGACGGGCGGAACGACGTCGTGAGCGCGCGTGACACGTTCGCGCGCGTCCTCTCGTGGCGCTTCTGGCTCACGCCGGGGATGGGCGTCAAGCGGCACGTCGCCGTGGCCCTGGCGGGCGCCCTCCTCGCTCTGCTCGGGACGGTGCTCGTCGTCCTGTGGGCGCTCGCCGAGAACCGCGCCAGCGTTGCGGTCCCGCTCGAGCGCTGGCTCACCAGCGGCACCTGGCGTCGCGCGGGTTTGGCCATCTCGATCGCCGCGGTGCTCGGGGGCGTCGTCCTGGCCGTCGTCGCCATCGGACGGCTCAACCGCTCGCTGATCTCGAACTGGATGCCCCGCCCGCGCGACGCCGCGCGGGTGCTCCACGAGCGCCTCTCGCTGGCGCGCGGACCCCGCATCGTCGCCATCGGCGGCGGCACGGGGCTGTCGAACCTGCTGCGCGGCCTGCGGGTGCACACGTCCAACATCACCGCCATCGTCACCGTGGCCGACGACGGCGGCTCGTCGGGGCGCCTGCGTGCGGCCTTCGGGATCCCGGCGCCCGGGGACATCGCCGACTGCCTGGCGGCGCTCAGCGACCACGAGGTCGAGCTCGGCCGCTTGCTCCAGTACCGCTTCGAGCGGGGTGGCGAGCTCGCGGGCCACACCTTCGGCAATCTGCTCATCACCACGCTCAACGAAGTCGAAGGCGATCTCGGACGCGCCGTGCAGGTGCTGAACCGCTCGCTCAACCTGCAGGGCAGCGTCGTGCCCGCGACGGCCGCGCCCGTCACCCTGCGCGCGCGCAAGAAGGACGGCGAGACCGTCGAGGGCGAGAGTTCGCTGCGCGAAGTCCGCGGGCCGGTGCACGCCGTCGCGCTCGCGCCCAGCGATCCGCCCGCGCTGCCCGAGGCCTTGGCGGCGATCGAGGACGCCGACCTGATCGTGCTCGGCCCAGGGAGCCTGTTCAGCAGCACGATCCCTCCGCTGCTCGTGCCCGACCTCCGAGACTCGCTGCTCGCCTCGGATGCGGAGCTCGTCTACGTGTGCAACATCATGACCGAGGCCGGCGAGACGGACGGATTCACGGTGGTCGACCACGTCGACGCCATCGAGGCGCACCTCGGCCGTGCACCCGACGTCGTCCTCGTGAACGATCGTCCGGTCGACGCGGCGCGCCTCGAGGCGTATCGCACCGAAGGCGCGCTCGAAGTCGAGGACGACGCCGCCGACCTCGATCCCGCCCGCGTCGACGTCGTGCGCCTTCCGCTGCTCGGGGACGGCGTGCATGCGCAACACGAGTCGTCCGCCGTCGCCCGCTGGCTGGTCGAGCGGTGCGGCAGCGCGCGTCCGAACGGGGCCCCGGCGTGATCGCCCTCGTGCTGACCCTGCTCGCGACGCTGAGCGACCCCCCGGGCGACGCCTTCGGGAACGGGAGCCTCGTGGCGCCGCGGGCACCCGTCTACCGCGACGTATCGGCCTTCGATCTTCGGACCGTGCGCGTGCTGTCCGACGACGCGCTGACGGTCGAGGTCGAGATGGGCTCGCTGCCGAACCCGGTGGGGCTTCCGCTGGGCTTCTCGCACCCGGTCGTGGAGATCTACCTCGACACGGGCGAGGGCGGCCGCACGGAGACGCTGGAGGGCAGCGGCATGCAGCTCCCGGAGGCGCACGCCTGGGATCTGGCCCTGCGCCTGACGGGCGACCGGGCGACGGCCTACCGCGTGGGGGCCGGAGCGGCATCGGTCGTCGAGCTTCCGGCCACGGTGCGCGTCTCCGACGCGACCCTCGTCGTCGACACGCCCTTCGGCGCCGTCGACGACGTCGAGGTCTTCGCCGTGGTGGGCCTGTACGATCCGCTGGGGCCGTCGATCTGGCGAGCCGTCGAGCGGGAGCCGAGCACCTGGAGCTTCTCGAGCCCCACGCAGTCGCGCCCGGTGGTCGACGTCCTGGCGCCCAACGCGGCGCGCCAGGCCGAGGCCATCGACCGGGGGCGCCTCGCCCGCCTGCGGCCGGATCGGCGCGCCGCGCTCTTCCCCGTGCTCATGGGTTTGGGCTTGGTGGTGGCGCTGGTCGGGCTGCTGATCCGCCGGCGGGTGGGGCGCAGGGAAGCGACGGCGCCGACGACGGCATCGGGCGAGCGGCCCGCGGACGACGCCGCATCCCCGCCCAGCGAGGCCGCCGCCGTCGGTGCAAACTCCGCTTCGGACGCGACGGCGGGCGCGAGCGACGGGCCGCGCTACCTTCGGGACCGCGCCGCGCGGCGGCTCGCCCGCCTGCGGCGTCTGCGCGTCGAGGACCTCCGCGACCGCGAATCGTGATGCAACCGTGAGGTCTCCGCTGCGATGCTCTCGTATAAGGAGCGAGAGTCGTTCCGCCGAGGAGGCCCCATGAACCGTTCGACGCACGAATCGCTACGCCGCCGCGCCCTCGTGGGCGGCCTCGCGGCGCTCGGCATGGGCGCGGCGATGCTGATCGCGCGCGCGTCCTTCGCCGCGCCCCTGCCCCCCGACCTGCTGTTCGGCTGGACCGGGCGACTGTTGGGCGTCCCCTGGGTCTTCAACGCCGTGCATGCGCTCCCCTGGGACCTCGACCAGTACGCGAAGTACGTGCTGTTCGCCTCCAGCGTCGTGGCCTACCTGGCGGCCTTCGCCGCGCTGGGAGCGTGGCTCCGACCGCGCCTCGCCAGCGGTGCGCTCGTTCGGCTGGGCACCTCCGCGTCGATCTTCGGTGCGCTGAGCGCAGCCCTCGTCGGGCTGGTGCTGCTCCCCCTGCAGGGCTTCGGCGCCTTCGGCCTCGGTGCGGGCAACTTCCTCTACCCGCCCGGAAGCACCCATGCCTGGGCGGCGGCCTTCGGCGTCGTGTTCGGAGCGATCCTCGCGCTCGTGCCGCGCCCCGTCGTTGCCGACGCCGGTCGGCGCGCCGCCCTGGGCGCGATCGCGACCGGCGTCGGTCGGGGCATGGCGCTCGCCGCCGCCGCCGGCCTGCTCGGGCGGATCGCCCTCGGAACCGTGGCCGCTGCCCAGCAGCTCACGGCCTTCCTGGGTCGCATCACCGGCCTCTCGCCCAGCGCCGACCACTACGTCGTATCGAAGAACGTGTTCGACCCGCGCGTGCGCGAAGCGAACTGGAGCCTGTCGATCGTGGGGCAGGTCGAGCGCGAGCTGACGTTGACCCTCGACGACCTCCGCGCGCTTCCGAGCGTGGAGCGCAGCAGCACCCTGACCTGCATCTCGAACGAGGTGGGCGGCGACCTGATCGGCAACAGCGTCTGGACGGGCGTTCGGCTCGGCGACCTACTCGAGACGGCCGGCGTGCAGG
>CBDUCW010000192.1:0-4956 GCA_965365745.1 uncultured Trueperaceae bacterium | reverse complement strand
ACTACGACGACATCGGCGGCGGCAGCCCGATCCTCGAGTGGACCGAGTTGCAGGGGCGCGGCATGGTCGAGCGCCTCGACGAGCTCTCGCCCGAGACCGCGCCGCACAAGTTCTACGTCGCGTTCCGCTACATCGACCCCACCAGCGAGGACGCGCTCAACGCGATGAAGGCCGACGGCGTGAAGCGCGCCGTGGCGTTCACGCAGTACCCGCAGTTCAGCTGCGCGACCACCGGCAGCTCCCTGAACGAGCTGTGGCGCGCCGCGCGCCGCGTGGGGCTGGCCGACGCGTTCGAGTGGAGCGTCATCGACCGCTGGCCCACCCACCCCACCTTCATCGAGGCGATGACCGAGACGGTGCGGGAAGGGCTCGCCCAATTCGAGACCCAGGCGGAGCGCGACGACGCGCTGATCGTGTTCAGCGCGCACTCGCTGCCGATGAGCGTGGTCAACCGCGGCGACGCCTACCCGGCCGAGGTCGGCGCCTCGACGCACGAAGTGATGAAGCGCCTGGGCTACAAGAACCAGTACCTGGTCGCGTACCAGTCGGAAGTCGGCCCCGTCCCCTGGCTCGGACCGAGCACCGAGGACGTGATCGAGGAGCTCGGCGCCAAGAAGCGCAAGAACGTGCTGATCGTGCCGATCGCCTTCACCAGCGACCACATCGAGACGCTGCACGAGCTCGACATCGAGTACGGCGAACTCGCCCACGAGGTCGGCATCGACAACTACAAGCGCGCGCCGGCGCTCAACGGCTCCGAGCTGTTCCTCGACGCGCTCGCCGAGATCGTCCACGAGCACCTGCAGAGCGGGGAGCCCTGCAGCCTCCAGTACGGCCTGCGCTGCCCCGGCTGCGTCAACCCGCAGTGCCGCAACATCCTCAACCCGGTGGCGCCGTTCGAGCGGACCAACGTGAGCAAGTCGCCGAAGAACCGGCAGTACTCGGCGACGTAGTCCCCGGGTCGCACCCTGGCCAGCTTCGGGCCGGTCCCTCCGGGGGCCGGCCCGCCCTCGTGCCGCCACCGCGCCGGGACCCCGACGGCGGCGATGGGCCCCCGCCGCGGTACGCTCGCCACGCCATGCCCACGATCTGCCTCATCCCCGGCGACGGCATCGGTCCCGAAGTGATCGGGGCCGCCCGCCGCCTGCTCGAGGCCGCCGACGTCGCTCTCGACTTCGTCGAGGCCGAGGCCGGCTGGGCGGCCTTCGAGCGGCACGGCACCAGCGTGCCCGAGGCGACGTTCTCGACGATGGCCGCTGCAGATGCCGCGCTCGTCGGCGCCTTCGCCAGCCCGAGCCGTGCGGTGGAGGGTTTCACGGGCGCGATCCGCGTGCTGCGCAAGCACTTCGACCTGTACGCCAACCTGCGGCCCGCGAAGTCGCGGCCGGTGGCCGCGTCGCGCCCCGGCCTCGACCTGCTGATGGTGCGCGAGAACAGCGAAGGGCTGTACGCGGGGCGCGAGCGCCGCGAGGGCGACACGGCCATCGCCGAGGCGGTCGTCACGCGCGGCGCCAGCGAGCGGATCGCGCGGGTCGCCCTGGACGCCGCCGCCGCACGTTCGGGCAAGCTGCACGTCATCCACAAGGCGAACGTGCTGAACCTGACCTCGGGGCTGTTCCTGTCGACCGTCCAGGAGCTCGCGGCCGAACGGCCCGAGATCGAGCTCGTGCCGATGATCGTGGACGTCGCCGCGATGCGATTGGTGATGAACCCCGAGGACTTCGACGTCCTGGTCACCACGAACCTGTTCGGCGACATCCTGTCGGACCTGATGGCGGGGCTGGTGGGCGGGCTCGGCCTCGCGCCCAGCGCCAACCTGGGCAACGGGACCGCGATGTTCGAACCCGTGCACGGCACCGCGCCGGACATCGCCGGGCAGGGGATCGCCAACCCGATGGCGACGTTCCTGTCGGCGGCGATGATGCTCGATCACCTGGGGGAGCCGGAGTGGGCCCGGCGCATCGACCGGGCGGTGGACGCGGTGCTCGAGGGCGGGCCGACGACCCCGGATCTCGGGGGCAGCGCGACGACGGACGAGGTCACGGCGGCGGTGATCGGGGCGGTGTTCGCGGCGCGGTAGGCGCGCGCCGAGATCTGCCGAGACCCCGGCCGCGGCGAGGGGTGGCGCCGCGTATCACGGGTCCCGGAGGCGCACCCCTGCGCCCTCCCGACCGGCGTCCGTCGCAGGGGCGCCGCCCAGGGAAAGGACCCCCGTGTGTCGAGCCTTCGCCGCGACCCTCCATCCGTCGACGGGCCCCCTCGCCGCCGCGCCGACCCGACCGCCGTTCCGCGGTCCGCCCGTTTCTCGCGACGCGTGGGAACCGTGGCCCGCGTGACGTCGCCCCGCCCGCTCCACGTCGCCGCCCGTTTCGTGGCCGTCGCCGTGCTCGCGCTGCTGCTCGCAGCCTGCGCCGAGCCCTCCGCCGGGTCGACCGATCCCGGGGGCGCGCCCCCGTGGACGGCCGCGGAGATCGACGCCGTCTTCGACCTCGCCGAACTCGGAACCGACCTGGGCCTCGACCCCGAGACCGGGGACCTGCGCCTCGCCGGACGACCGCTTCCGTCCGAACTCCTTGAGGCGCGTCCGCACCTCACGATGGGGCGCGACCGGAATCTGCTGGGCCTCGCGGATGACGCGCTGGCGGCCATGCACCCCGATGCCGCCCGCCGTCTCCGGCTCGCCGATCCCGCCGAGCTGCGCCGCCTGCTGGCCGGGTACGGCGCGAGCGTCGCCGCCGTGTCGGCCTTGCGCCGGGACGACGGCAGGGTCGACCTCGACGAGATCCGGGCGCTGGCCGCCGACCTCGACCGCGGCCCGAGCCCGGCCGCAGCGAGCGGCGCGGGCCGACCCGGCGCCCGGTTGCTGCACGATCTCGGTCTCGTCGATGGGGAGCGCTGACGTGCGCCCCGGGCGGATGCTCTCCCGTCGGGTCGTCGGCCTCCTCGCCGTGGGCCTCCTCGCCGTCGGCAGCGCCGTCGCCGGCGGAGGCACCGGGGGCGGGGACGACGGCGGCAGCGACAGCGGAAGCGGCGGCAGCTCGGCACCCAGCGACGCGAGCTACCGGCGCTCGCTCGAGGACAACTCCTACGCCGACACGTACTACGAGGTGTGGCGCTGCGCGGTCCCCTCGCCCGGCACGTACACGACGGCCTACGGCAAGGCATCGACCAGCACGACCATCAAGTCGCGCTACCTGGCGCACAACGTGCGGCTCTACATGGACGGGCTCCTGCTCGAGCGATCCGAGGACATCGCGCAGCGCGTGGACCACGCGAGCTCGTCGAACTACATCACCTCGATCCCGACGGCGTCGGTGTCGCGCTCCCTCTCGTGCCCGCAGGCGCTGGTCGGCAGCTTCCGCGCGAACTCGTGGCACAAGGGGATCTCGATCTACGACAACCGGCACGCGTTCTACGACGAAGACCGCTTCGACGGCTGACCCCCGGCCGACCATGCTTCGAAGCGACCCCCGCCCCACCCCCCTCCGTTCCCGGTCGCGCGCCGTCGCGCTGGTGGCCTTCCTGCTGCTCCTGGGGACCGCCCCGTGGGCTGCGGGCCGGGCCGAGGGAACCCGCGGCGGGCCGGCGCACCGGGCGGCCGGCGCCCGACCCGCCGCCTGCGGCGTCCAGCCCGGCAGCGTGGGCTTGAGCTACCGCGCGGACCCCCTGCTCGACGCGGGCCGGCCCCGGGTGCGGATTCGCGCGACCGTATCGAACGCCCCCGTCGATCCGCTCGTGCTCGAGCCCGTCGCGTTCCTCGACGACGCGCTCGCCGCGGTCGGCGCGCCGCTCCCGCTGCCCTGCGCGACCCCCGTCGAACGGACGCTCGACCTGGCCGCGGCCCCGGCGTTCGGCGTCGCCGGACGCACCCTCACGCTGATCTTTCGCCCGCGCCCCTGGGTCCCCGCGACGGTCGCTTCGCTCGGCTTCGAGGAAGCGCTCGCGCGCTACGACGGTCGCCCGCCCCCCGGGGCAACGACGACGCCCGCGAACCTCGTGCTCCGCTGGCCGGGATCGCGTCCGCAGCGCGAGCGCGTGCGGCTCGAACGGCGGATCCGCGCCGCGCGCGCCGACCGGGTCGCGGCCGAGCGGCCGGCCCGCAGCTTTCTGTTCGTTCCCGGCCCGGATGGCGCGAGCGTCTCTGCTCGGCCCGCGCACTTCCTGCGGCTCGGCGCGACCGTTCGGAACGTCCGCTTCGGGGTGCACCTCGATCCCCCGCGAGCGCTGCCGGGCGCGGTCGCCGTCGCCTGCTTCTTCGACGCCGCGCCGATCGCGGCCTTCGCAAGTCCGGACGGGGACCGTCGCCTCCGCACCTGGCTCGGCCGCGTCGAGCCGGGGACCGCCCTGCGGATCGACGCCCGCCTGGATCTCGCAGGCGCGCGGCCCGACCCCGGCTGGCACCGCCTCGGCTGCCTCGCGTGGACGAACCTCCTCGGCCGTGCGCTCGATCCCGCCCCGCTCGCGATCGAGGGCACGTACGTGTTCGTCGCGCCGTGAGCACGATCGTCCGGCGCATCGCAGTGGGGCTCGCCGCGGGCATCGTGCTGCTCGTGGCCACGACGGTCCGAGGCCACGACGTGCGGGCCGGCGCGCCGGAAAGACCCGACGCCATCGTCCGGTACGACGGGGCGCGCCGAACGTGGTCGGGCACGCTGCTGCCTCCGCCCGCCCCCGGCGTCCCCTGGCGCCGTCCGCGCTGCCGCGACGTTCCGCCCCCCGGCCAGGAACTCCGCTTCGCGTCCACGTCGGCGGCATGGCTCGACGCCCTCGGCGCCCGCACGTCGCTGCGCTTCGGGCGCACGGTCGCGCGGGTGCGCGGCCGCGTCCTCGTCCAGGAACCGGACGGCACGCTTGCGATCGTGCCGTGCGCGCGGTTCCACGAGCTGTTTCGCGTCGCCTGAGGCGTGCGGCGGGCATGCGTCCTCCGATGCGGAGCTGCTGCCGCGCGCCTGCGCC
>CBDUCW010000191.1:0-4963 GCA_965365745.1 uncultured Trueperaceae bacterium | reverse complement strand
CGACGTGTTCCCGCCCGGCCGGCCGCCCCGCACCGCGCTCATCGACGTGCGGGCGCCGGGCGAGGTCGACGGCGGTGCGATCCCCGGCGCGGTCTCGCTCCCGATCCTCAGCGACGAGGAGCGGCACCGTGTCGGCCTCCGCTACGCCGAGGCGGGCCCCGAGGCGGCGGTCGCGCTGGGCGCCGAGCTGACCGCCCCGCACCGCGCCGAACGCGGGCCGACCGCCGTGTTCTGTTGGCGCGGCGGGATGCGCAGCGCGCTCGCCCACGCGATGATCGACCGCCCCGACGTTCCGCGCGTCCGGGGCGGGTACAAGGCGCTGCGGCGCCACCTCGTCGCCGGCTTCGAGGCCGCCGTGGAGGCCCGTCGCATCCTCGTGCTCACCGGCCTGACCGGATCGGGCAAGACCGAGTTCCTCCACGAGCTCCGCAGCGGCGCTGCGCCGGAGGGGCTGCTCCCGCTCGACCTCGAGGGCGCGGCCGCCCACCGCGGCAGCAGCTTCGGGCGGCACCTCGATCGCGGCGGCGAGCGCGAGCAGCCGGCGCAGGCGACCTTCGAGCACCGGCTGGCCCTCGCGACGATCGCGTCGACCGCCCCGGTGATCCTGGTCGAGGACGAGTCGCACCGCATCGGTTCGCTGCACCTCCCCAAGCCCTTGTGGACGCGGCTCGGCGACGCCCCGGTGCTCGTCCTCGAGGACGACCTCGCATCGCGCGCCGAGCGGATCCACCACGAGTACATCGCCGAACCGAGCCGCGCGCACGGTGTCGACGTCGTCGCCGCGAGGCTCGAGGCGGCGATCGACCGGATCCGCCCCCGCCTCGGCCATGCCTTGGCCGATCGGATCGTGGCGCATGCGCGCGCGGCCGCTGCCGGCGACGCCTGGTACGACCCCGCGGCGCTGCGCCCCGCGATCGATCCGCTGCTGACCGAGTACTACGACCCCCTTTACCGCAAGGCTCTCGACCGGCGTCCGCGCCGAGTCGAAGCGCGCGGTCCCCGAAAGGCGCTGCTCGCATGGCTGCGAACCCACCTGTCCGACTGACGAAGACCGTGACCAAAGGGGGCTGCGCCGCCAAGCTCGCCGCCGGCACCCTCACCGATCTTCTGCGGGGCCTGCCGCGCCAGGAGCACCCCGATCTCCTCGTCGGCACCGACTTCCTCGACGACGCCGCGGTCTGGGATCTCGGCGGGGGTCGCACGCTGGTCCAGACGCTCGACTTCTTCACCCCGATCGTCGACGATCCCTACGACTTCGGTGCGGTGGCCGCCGCGAACGCGCTCTCGGACGTCTTCGCCATGAACGCCAGCCCGGCGACCGCCCTCACCGTGCTCGCCTACCCGATCGACACGCTTCCCGTCGAGATCCTCCGTGCGCTGATGGCCGGCGCCACCGACACGATCAACCGGGCCGGCGCCCGGCTGGTGGGCGGCCACTCGATCGACGACGAAACGCTCAAGCTCGGCTTCAGCGTCAGCGGCTTCGGCACGGCGTCGACGATGTGGTCGAACCGCGGCGCGCGCCCCGGAGACGTCCTGGTGCTGACCAAGGCCGTAGGCACGGGCACGCTCACCGGCGCCCTCAAGAACGACGAGCTCGGGTACGACGATCTGGGCGCCGCCATCGCCTCGATGACGCGCCTCAACCGGCTCCCGCTCGACGACGCCCAGCGCGCCGCGGTTCGGGCGGCCACCGACGTCACCGGGTTCGGCCTCCTCGGGCACGCACGCCACCTCGCCGACGGCTCCGACGTCAGCCTCGAGATCGATGCCGCGGCGGTGCCGCTGCTCGAGGGTGCGCGCGCCACGCTCGAGCGCGGCATCCTCACGAAGGCCCACCGGACGAACACCGACTACGTCGCGGCCCACGTGACCGGGCGCGATCGGATCGCCGGCGCGACATGGTGGGCGCTCGTCGATCCGCAGACCTCGGGCGGGCTCCTCCTGGCGGTGGATCCGGGTGCGGCCGACGCGCTCGTCGACGCCGTGCGCTCCGACTTCCCCGAGACGGAGCGCATCGGCCGGGTCGCCCCGCGCGGCGAGCACGCGCTCGTCCTCGGGTAGATGGGCGTGCCGTCGCGCACGACGCGCTGGGCCCACCGATTCCGACATCTGCGACTCCCCTTCAATGCACTGCTGGCTCCGCTGTTCCTGTGGGGCGCCGTCCTGGCCGACGCGACCGTAGGGGGGCCGGTCGGCGTCGACCCGACCGGGGCGGCCACGCAGGCCGGCTGGCGCATCGCGGTCGCCTTCGTGGCGCTGCACGTCTTCCTCTACGGCGGCACGAACGCGTTCAACAGCTACTACGACCGCGACGAGGGCCCGATCGGGGGGATGCTCGAGCCGCCGCCCGTCGACCGCGGGCTGCTCCTCTTCTCGCTGGCTTGGCAGGGGATCGGGGCAGCCCTCGCGCCGCTCGCCGGCCTGCCCTTCGCCGCTGCGTGGGGCCTTCTCTTCCTCGTGTTCACGGCCTACTCGCACCCAGCGGTTCGGCTCAAGCGCAATCCGGTGCTGGCCTTCGCCGCCGTGGGTCTGGGGCAGGGCGCGGTGGGCTTCGCCTGCGGCTGGCTGGCCCGCGCACCGGATCCGGCCGGCCTGCTGCGGCTCGATGCCGTGCTCGGCATGGTGGCGGCGACGGCCGTGGTGGCCGGGCTCTACGTCGTCACGCAGAGCTACCAGAGCGACGAGGACGCACGCCGCGGCGATCGCACCCTGCCAGTTCTGCTGGGCCCGCGGCGAGCGCTGGCCGTCGCGACGGTGCCCCTCGGCCTGGGCGGCGCGCTGCTCGTGGTCCGCGTCGCCGCGGGCTGGGGCGCGGGCTGGGCGACGGCGACCGGCGCCCTGCTCGCAGCGCTCGGCGCCTGGATGCTCGCCTGGTCGCGGCGTTTCGATGCCAGCGACGTGCGCGGCGAGTTCGTGCGGACCATGCGCTTCCTCGGCGTCGCCAGCGGTGCGCTCGCCGCCCTGGCGCTCGCCCTGGCGCTCGCTCCAACGGGCTAGCGGGTCACCCGTCCGCCCTCAGGGGAGGCGGTACGCGAAGCCCTCGGGGGCCGGCGGCGCGACGAAGCGGCTCATCGGGAACGCCCCCTGGTCCACCGGACCGATCGAGGCGATCGCCGCCGCGACCCACTCCATCGCCGGTTCGTACTGATCGACGTTCGAGTGCACGGTCCCGGCCTCGATGCCGAACAGGTTCAGGCGACTGCCGTTGATGCGTACGTCGGGCGTGTCGTCGCGGAGCAGGTTCGCCGCCCAGGGCACGAGGCTGAAGTGGGCCCGGACCTCGAGTCCGACGACGACGTTGGCAGGGACGACGTCGTTGATGTCGCGCTTGCCCCGGACGCCCGGTACCCGGAAGAACTGGCAGGGGTCGCCGTTCGCCAGGGGGTAGGGCAGGTCGCTGCCCAGCCGCTCGTAGATCGGGTCCTTGTGCAGGATCCACCAGCGGTAGCAGATCGCGTCCAGCGAGACCATGTAGTCGAAGGTGAGGTCGAGGTTGTTCAGGGCGAGCAGGTTCGCCCACACGGTCCCGTGCGAGTGGCCGACGAGAACGACCCGCGTCGGGTTCTCGACCCCGTCGATCCAGTTCGCCTTGACGAAGTCGAGGTAGCGCTGCGCGTCGAGGTAGCCGGGCTCGGAGCGATGCGACAGGACGCTCCAGTGCGTGTCGATGTGCGAGCTGAACGAGCGGGACCGCACCGTGAGGCCGCGCGCCTCCAAGGCGCGGCGCACCCACGACAGGATGTCGACCCCGCCGGTCAGTTCGGTCTCGGAACCGAGGTAGGCGTAGGTCTTGTCGGGGCCGCAGAACACGCCGCAGTGGCCGCTGAACCCGAGCACCACGGCGTCCGGGGCATCGGCCGGACGCGGCCGTAGCGCCGCGTCCTCGGACGCAGCGTTGGGGCCGAGGTCGCGCTCCGACAGGGACGCCACGCCGGTCGGCGGAAGCGACGGATCGGGCTCGGGGATGGGCTTCGCGGCGGGCGCGCAGGCGGCCAGGAGCAGAATCGCGATCGCGGCGGCGACCGCGAGGGTGGCCGCACGGGAGGCGAGCCGGAGGCCGCGTGCGGTCCTCGGGCGGGCGACGCGTTGCAGGGTCGTTCTCCGTTCCATCAGCACACCATCGTAGCGCCTGTCTCTGAGCGTGGGCTGAACGCGGCACCCGGGGGCGCGGTCGGGGCCGCGGTGGGCGCCGCCGGGCGGTCTAGACTTCGCGCATGGGTCCGAACGCATGAAACCGATTCCGACGGACGCGGTCGCCCGCCGCCGGCTGATCGTGCGCGACGACATGACGGTCGACTTCGAGCAGGACGACCCGCGGCTCGGGGCGCTGCACCCGGTCTACGCCACCTACTGGCTCGTCAAGCACGTCGAGCTGGTGGGGCGGGCGTTGACGCTCCCCTACCTCGAGCCCGGCGAGGAGGGGATCGGCGTCGGCGTCGACGTGCGGCACCTCGCGCCGGCGCTTCCGGGGATGGCGCTCGAGCTCGAAGCGGCGCTCGCGGGGGTCGCGGCGCTCACCGGCGGGGGGTGGCGTGTACGCGCCGCCTGCCGCGTCACCAACGAACTCGGCGACGTCGTGGGCGAGGGAACGATGACCCAGCTCGTGCTTCCGCGGGCGCGCCTCGAGGCGCGCTTCGAGGAGCTGCGCCGCCGCTGGTCCGCCCACCGGGCCGCCGACCCCGACTAGGCTCGGCGCCCTCCCGGCCGCGGGCCGGCCGTCGCGGACCGGCGATCGCGGCGGGACCCGGCTGCGTCTCGGGGCACCCCCGCACCGCCGCGAAGTCGCGCGGCGCCCGGCCCCTGCTAGGCTCCGGCATGGCCTCCCCCCTGCGGATCGAACGGCGCGGTGCGGTGGCGCTGCTGACGCTCGCCCGGCCCGACGCGCGCAACGCCCTGAACGCCCCGCTACGCGACGCGCTGCGTGCTGCTCTCGACGACGCACGCGAGGACGGGCGCGTGC
>CBDUCW010000190.1:0-4967 GCA_965365745.1 uncultured Trueperaceae bacterium | reverse complement strand
ATCGCGCCCGACGAGGACGTCGCCGCGGTCGGCTCGGGTGGGGCCTACGCCGATGCGGCCGCCCGCGCCCTGCTGCGGCACACCGACCTCGACGCCGAGACGATCGCCCGCGAGGCGCTCGCCGTGGCGTCCGAGATCGACATCTACACGAGCGGGACGGCCACGGTTCTCGTCGTCGGCCCCGAGGCGTTCGACGCCGACGACGACGAAGACGATGCGGGAGACCGCTCGTGAGCGACGCTCCGGTCCGATCCGACGACGGCAGCCCCGAGAGCATCGTGCGCGCAGCGGCCGAACTCACCCCGCTGCAGATCGTCGACGCGCTCGACCGGCACATCATCGGCCAGCACAAGGCCAAGCGTTCGGTGGCGGTGGCGCTGCGCAACCACTACCGGCGGCGCCAGCTGCCCGAGGCGTTGCAGGTCGAGGTCACGCCCAAGAACATCCTGATGATCGGCCCGACCGGCGTGGGCAAGACCGAGATCGCCCGGCGGCTGGCCAAGCTCGCGCGTGCCCCCTTCATCAAGGTCGAGGCGACCAAGTTCACCGAGGTGGGGTACGTGGGGCGCGACGTCGAGTCGATCGCCCGCGACCTCGCGCGCGCCGCCTACGTCATGGTCGAGCAGGAGAAGAAGGAGCAGGTGAAGGAGCGCGCCGCCAAGGCGGCCGAGGAGCGACTGCTCGACGCGCTTCTGCCGGGCGGGAGCAACGAGGGGCGCGAGAAGATGCGGGCCCTGCTCGAGGCCGGCAAGCTCGAGGACCGCCAGATCGAGATCGAGGTCGACGACGAACGCCCCCAGATGGGGATGGCCATGCCCGGCATGGAGGAGATGGGCGTCAACCTGCAGGACATGCTCAAGAACGTCATGCCGCAGAAGCGGGTGCGCCGCAAGACCACCGTGCGCGACGCGCGCAGCGCCCTCGCCAACGAGGAGGCCGAGAAGCTGATCGACCACGACGAGGTCCAGCGCGAGGCGATCTACCGGGCCGAGAACCAGGGCATCGTGTTCCTCGACGAGATCGACAAGATCGCCTCCGACGACAACCGCGGCGGCGGCGACGTCTCCGGCGAGGGCGTGCAGCGCGACCTGCTGCCCGTCGTCGAGGGGACGCAGGTGAACACCCGCTACGGCCAGCTGCGCACCGATCACGTGCTGTTCATCGCGGCCGGTGCCTTCAACGTGTCCAAGCCGTCGGATCTCATCCCCGAGCTCCAAGGGCGCTTCCCGGTGCGGGTCGAGCTCGACGAACTCACGGCCGTCGACTTCCAGCGCATCCTCACGCAGCCCAAGCATTCGCTCACCGAGCAGTACGCGGCCCTCCTCGCCGTCGACGGCACGTCGCTGGTGTGGGAGGAGAGCGGGATCGTGTCGATCGCCGCCTACGCCGAACAGGTCAACGAAGAGGTCGAGGACATCGGCGCGCGCCGCCTGCACACCATCGTCGAGACGGTGCTCGAGGACGTCAGCTTCGGCACCCAGCTCGGGCGCGTGGTGATCGACGGGGCCTACGTGGAGCGCAAGCTCGACGACGTCGTCGGTGACGAGGATCTGAGCCGCTACGTGCTCTGAGGCGCGCGGGGCCCCTCCCCGCGCCGACGACAGGCGCGCCCCCCGGGCGCGCCCGTGCTTGCGCGTGGGTCCGCGGAACGCGCGGCGCCCTCCGGTCCGCGCCGCCGACCGAGCACGCACCCTTGGTACCCTGCCGCCCATGGCACCGTTCTACGAATTCGGCGGCGGCTGGCTCGAGCTGGTCGTCGGCCCGATGTTCTCCGGCAAGTCCGAAGAGCTGATCCGTCGCGTCACCCGCGCGCTGATCGCGAAGCAGAAGGTCCAGGTGTTCAAGCCTGCGATCGACGATCGCTACGACACGGTTCGCGTCGCGAGCCACAACGGACGCACCATCGACGCGCGCGCCGTCGACGACGTGGCGCACCTCGACACCCTGCTCGAGGACGACACCCAGGTGGTGGCGATCGACGAGGGGCAGTTCCTCGACGCCGACCTCGTGGGCCGCGCGGTCGAGCTCGCGGACGCCGGCAAGCGCGTCCTCGTCGCGGGGCTCGACCTCGACTTCCGCGGCGAGCCCTTCGGGCCGATCCCGCAGCTGCTCGCCCGGGCCGAGGTCGTCGAGAAGCTCACCGCGATCTGCAACTGCGGCCGTGCGGCGACGCGCACGCAGCGGCTGATCCACGGCCAACCCGCCCACTACGACGATCCGGTGATCCTCGTCGGGGCGAAGGAGAGCTACGAGCCGCGCTGCCGCGAGCACCACATCGTGCTGCGCCACGAGCGGGCGACGCCGCTGTTCGCGGGCTGAGGCCGCCGGCCGAGCCGAGCTGCGACCGGAACCACCGGGCGAGCGCGCGTCGGGCGTTGCGCGTGCGGATTCGTGCCGCGCCGCGAGCCGGCACGGCGAGCCTTCGTCCCCGAGCCGCACCGTGTCGGTGCCGCAGGAGGCCGGTGGGCGACGCCCGGGGCCGCCCCTAGGGCTGGAGCCGGCTGCCGTCCCGTGGGAACGCCCGCGCGAAGCGCACGTTCGGAATCCCCAGAAGCAGCGCCGTGATGCGCTCCGCGCCGATCGCGAAGCCGCCGTGCGGCGGCATGCCGTGCTTGAACACCTCGAGGTAGCCGGCGAAGCGCTCGGGGTCCATGCCACGCTTTTCGAGCTCCTGCACCAGCACCGGATGCTCGTGCACACGCTGCCCACCCGAGGTGATCTCGACGCCGCGGAAGATCAGGTCGATGCCGCGGGTGAGCCCGTCGTCGGTGGGGTACGTGTAGAACGGCCGGGCGGCCTGCGGGTAGTCGGTGACGAAGACCAGGTCGCTGCCGTGCTCCTCGAGCGCCCACCGGCCCACCAGACGCTCGGCCTCGGGATCGAGATCCTTGCCGCCCGAGGCGTGCCCGTAGCGCTCGCGCACGAGCTCCCGCGCCTCGAGCAGGGGGATCCGGGGCGTGGGCGCGTCGAGCTTCGCCGGCGTCGCGTCGAGCACCTCGAACTCCGATGCGCAGACCTCCGCGGCGTGCCGCAGCATGGCCTTGACCACGCGCTCCTGCAGGTCCATCACGTCGTCGACGCCATCGATGAAGCCCATCTCGACGTCGAGGCTGAGGTATTCGGCCAGGTGGCGGCTCGTGTGCGAGAGCTCGGCGCGGAACACGGGGGCGACCTCGAACACGCGCTCGTAGACGCCGACCATGATCTGCTTGTAGAGCTGCGGCGACTGCGCGAGGTAGGCGCGCTTGCCGTAGTAGTCGACCTCGAACAGGTTCGCGCCGCCCTCGGCGCCGGCCGCGACGATCTTGGGCGAGAAGATCTCGGTGAAGTCTTCGCCATCGAGCGCGGCGCGGAAGGCCTTGACGAGCTCCGCCTGGACCTTGAGCACGGCGTGCGCTTCCTGCCCGCGCACGCTCACGTGGCGGTAGGCGAGCAGGGTCTCGGGGTTCGCGTGCCAGCTCTCTTTGGGGATCTCGATCGGCGGCGGCTCGCTCGCGCGGCTGATCACCTCGAGGCCGTCGGCCTGGACTTCGTAGCCGCCCGGCGCCTTCGCCGCTTCGACGACCGTGCCGGTCACGCGCACGGCGCTCTCGTAGAGCGGCATGTCGGTCCTCTCGAACACGCACTGCACGACCCCGCTGCGGTCCCGGAGCAGGAGGAACTGGATGCCCCCGAGATCGCGGCGGTTGTAGACCCAGCCCAGGAGTTCGACGCGCGAGCCCACCGCGGCGGGGAGGTCGCGTACGAGCGTTCGTGGGCTCGCGTCGGTCGTGGCGGCGTCGGTCATGAAGAACCTTTCTGTCGGGTGCCCATCGGGCGGGTGCGTGAGGATCACGAAAAAGACCCCGAGTCGGCCTCGGGGTCCACGTCGTCGTGTGAGGTGCCTAGGCCCCGAGGTCTCCCGTTCCCGAATTATCGTCCGTGCGCGACAGGACGCGCGCAGCGACGAACACGGAGGGGAGGGCGGGATTCGGCATCGGCGCGAAGTCTAGCAAGGTGCCGAGGGGCGG
Source organism: uncultured Trueperaceae bacterium (assembly GCA_965365745.1). Lineage (GTDB taxonomy): Bacteria > Deinococcota > Deinococci > Deinococcales > Trueperaceae > CBDUCW01. Next base: position 957 of record CBDUCW010000190.1, on the reverse strand, counting down.
TCAAGGCGGGCGAGGTAGCGCTCGATCGCCTCGACGTGGGCCCGGTCCTTCGCTCGGCCCAGGCGACGCTTGAAGGCGAGCACGTCGGCGAGCGGGGCGCAGGGGACGTCCGGATCGCACCGCTCGGCACGCTCGACCACGGCTGCGGCGGGCGATCCGAACCAGCCGTCGTAGGCTTCCACGGCCTCGGGCAGCTCGGCGACGCGGTCGACGTCGGCACGCCGGACGCGGGCATCGGACCGGTTCGCCAGCCGGCGCCAGGTGGCCGGTTCGACCACCAGGTCGATGTCGCCGATCGCGTCGACGATGCCGTGGAGGAGGAGTGGGCCGCTGCCGTGCACGACGTAGGTCGCAGGGTCGAGTCCCAGCCGCTGGAGCCGGGCCACCAACTCCGGACGGTCGATGGGCGAATCGGGGGGTCCGTCGTCCGCGGAGCTCGCGGGCGGCGTCCGATCGGGGCTCATGCCGCGCCGAGCACCGTGCGGACGACGGCGACCAGGCGCTCGAGCGTGCTCGTCGCGGCGAACTCCTCGGCCGTCAGCCAGCGGTAGGCGTCGTGCTCGGCCGACAGTCGGACCGCGTCTCCGGGCACGTCGTCGGCGACGTCGGCTCGGTAGCAGACGACGACCATCGGGACCCCGCGCCGGGTGGCGGCGTAGGCGTCGACGGGGCGCGGGTCGACCGCGGGCTCGAGTCCGCACTCCTCGGCGATCTCGCGCCGAACCGCGTCGAGCGGCGCTTCGCCCGGAGCCACGCGGCCCGACAGCGCCTCCCAGAGACCGGGGCCGGCCGCCTTGTGGGCAGCGCGGCGCATGGCGAGCACGCGGTCTCTCCGGACGACGAGGCCGCACACGGCCACGACGTGCATCCCTTCGCGCGGGTCGTCGTCCGCGGGCGACGCGGGGGCTCGATCGGCGGGCATGCCGCCTTCTACCACGGGGCCGCGGGCACGCCGCC
>CBDUCW010000189.1:0-4992 GCA_965365745.1 uncultured Trueperaceae bacterium | reverse complement strand
CGATGCCGTGGACGACGGCGCGTACCAGAACAACCGGCCCTTCGCGGTGCGCTGGCAGGGCGAGGACCGCCCGCTCGAGCAGACGGGACCGGGCCGCTACGAGATCCGCGTGCCCGCCGCCGACGGCGAAGGCGTGCTGCTGGTCACCGACGGCGACGAAGTGGTCGCCCGCGAGCACGTGTCGAGCCCGGCGCCCGAGTTCGACACCGCGGGCGGCGCCCAGCTGCTGGCGGGCCTGGCGCGGGCGAGCGGCGGCGAGGTGCTGGCCGAACCGGGGATCTACGCGCCGGCCGGAACCGATCGGGCGCGCGCGCTCTGGCCGCTGCTGGCCGTCGTCGCGTTGGGGCTCCTGCTGGCGGAGCTCGCCTGGCGGCGGTTCGCGCCGGCCCAGGCCTGACCGCGGCACGCCGGGAGCGGGCGCAGCACACCGAGCCGGTCGAGGGAGGACGTCCGGCACGGGGCCGCAGGCACGCTAGTCGGCCGGGTCGGAGTCGTCGGCGTCGATGGGCGCGTCGACGTCGCGTTTCGTGACCTCGCGGAGCAGGGTCGTGGCGTAGCTCCCCTTGGGAAGCGCGAAGGTCAATCGCAGCGAGAGCTCGTGCCTCGCGCCGGATGCTGCGCCCTCGCCCGTCGCCTCGACGGATGCGGCGCCGATGCCCGAGTCCCCGATCGACGCGTCCTCGACCGCCGCATCGTCGACGGACACGTCGTCGACCACCACGTCGTCGGCGACGACGCGGGAGACGCGGCGGGCTCCCCGGCGACTCGTGAAGTCGCTCCAGGCGAGCCCGTGGCGCGCCAGGATCTCGGCTTCGATCTCCCCCGGCGTGCCCGCCGACGGACGGACCCGCGTCCCATACAGCGGCAGCATGGCGCTGATCTCGAGCCGCTCGGCACGGGGTGCCTCGGCCGCCTCCCGGACCTCGAATTCTCCGCCCGTGTCGTGCTTCTTGGCCCAATCGCCGACGAGCACGGTGCGGTAGAGCCCACGGCGCATCCGTTCGGCCAGCATGCGGTTGGCCAACAGCGACTGCAGCGCCGAGACGAAGAAGCGCCGCAGCCGGTGGCCGCCGGGCACCTCTTGCTCGCGCACGACGCGGAGCCCGTCGGCCGCATTCGTCCCGAAGCGCCCGAAGCGCTGCGGCCCGAAGTAGTTGGGCACCCCGATGGCCGCGAGCTGCTCGAGCACGGCCGCCGCGCGGGCCGCCGCGTCGACCTCGACCCCGCGCAACCGGATCGTGAAGCGATTGCCGCGCAGGTGCCCCATCCCGAGCTTGTTCTTGTGGCGGCGCCGCTCCAAGACCTCGATCCCCTCGTGGTCGTCGAGCGCGTGGCTCTCCTCTGCGAAGCGGTTCGGCACGCTGATCCACTGCCGCGTCACGGCGTGCTTGTCCTTGAGTCCGGCGACGCCGATCCGCCCGCGCGGCACGCCGGCCGCAGCCAACAGGTCGACGACGTCCTTGGTGGTTCGGCCGCGCTTGCGCACGTCGAGGTAGAGGTGCGACCCCTCGCCCGACGGAAGGTAGCTCGGCAGTTCGACGACCTCGAAGTCCTCGGGCACGGCGCGCAGCGTGCCACCGGTCCCCGGGAGGTCCGGCGTGGCGAGCGGGAGTTCGTCCCAGCGAAAGCGGAACGCGTCGGGCTCGAGCTCCGACGGGAACGGCTGGCCGGCGAAGGGGTCGCCGGACGCCGGCGCGTCGCCGCTCACGGGTCGCGCCCGTCCTCGGCGTCGCTCGAAGCGTCGCGATCGCCCTCGGCGTCGTCGGACTCGCCCCCGCTCCGATTCGGGGCTTCGGGAACTTCGTCGTCGTCGTGCTCGACGGGTGCATGGCTGGCGAGGCGCTCGTCGATGAGCCGTCGCGCCCGCTCGAAGCGGTCGACGAGGCTGGGCGCCTCGAGCAGCGTCTGCCGTTCGAGCGGCTCGAGCCGGAGGTTGGCGCAGACGAACGAAGCCTGGTACAGCAGGTCCTCGGGCAACGCGTCGTCGAGTTGGTCGCGCGCCTCGTCCTGGAAGAAGACCGTGGCGTAGGCACGAAACGCGTCGAGCGTGTCCCAGGCCGCCACCCGTTCGAGGTTCGGATCGGCGCGCTCGAGCGGCAGATCGTCGGGCTCGACGTAGTGCAGCGGCCGCGGGGTTCCGTCCGGTTCGGGGATCCACTCGGTCCGCGCCACGTCGACCCGGCACCGTCCCAATCCGTGCCCCAGGATCCGGAACGTGCCGTCGGCGTCCTCGGCGCTCTGGACGATGCGCACGTAGCTGCCGACCGGCGCGACGGCCGGAGCGTCGTGGATGACGTCGTCGTCGACGGCAAGCGCGAGGACGAAGCGCGGATCGTCCGACGCCAGGCAGTGGCGCACCAAGGTCTTGTAGCGCTCTTCGAAGACGTAGAGCGGCACCGGCATGCCGGGGAATACGACGAGATCGAGGGGGAACACGGGAAGCATCGAGGCGACGCTACCAGGGGCGGAGACGCCCGACGGGGCTCCACCCCGCAGTGCGCCCAGGACTCAATTCAGCGCGACGTCCGCGACCACTCCGAGAAGCAGCAGACTGCTGACCCACAGATTCGCATTGAACCCCCGCAGGACGGCCGCCGGTTCGAGCGTGCGGGCCCGCACCTGCTGGTAGACGATCGCGGCGGCCACCCCCGCCAGGGCGATCCCGTAGGCCAGTCCGAGACCGGCGTAGCGACCCAGCAGCGCGAGCCCGGCGAGGCTGACGAGGTGCAGCGCCGCCGAGATCCGCAGCGCGGCCGTCTCGCCGAGGTCGGCGGGGAGGCTGTGAACCCCGTGCTCGCGGTCGAAGCGGACGTCGAGCAGCGCGTAGATGACGTCGAAGCCGGCGATCCACGCCCCGAGCCCGATCCACAGCGCCCACGCTTCGGGCGCGAACGCTCCGGTGACCGCGATCCACCCGCCGGCGCCGGCGGCGCCGATGGTGGTGCCGAGCCACAGGTGGCAGGCCCAGGTGACGCGCTTCGTGTACGGGTACAGCGCGAGGAAGAGCAGCGCCAGGGGCGCGAGCCGGAAGGCGAGCGGATCGAGCGCCCACCCGGCGAGGAGCAACGCCGCGGTCCCGGCCACGGCGAGCGCGACGCCGTCGCCCCGGGTGAGGCGGCCGGAGGGGATCTCGCGCCCCTTCGTGCGCGGGTTCAGCGCGTCGATGCGGGCGTCGACCACGCGATTGATCGCCATCGCCGCGGTGCGGGCGCCGACCATCGCCAGGGTGATCCAGCCGAAGTCCGCCCAGCCCGGCCAGCCGTCGGCCCCGAGCAGCATGCCGACGTAGGCGAAGGGCAGCGCGAAGAGCGTGTGTTCGAACTTGACGAAGTCGAAGTAGCGGCGCAGCCCACCGAGGCCGCGCGCCGTCGACGCCGGGGCCTCGCTCACGCGCCGTCGCGGGCGATCGACGCGAAGCCGCGGAGCAGCGTCTCCCCCACCACGTCCTGGAAGTCGAGCGCCGCGTCCGGGGGGAGGTAGGGCGTGGCGATCGCCAGGCTCGCGACGCCGTGCACTTCGCACCATGCGTGCATGGCCAGCGCCTCGGGCTCGCGGTCGGGGCAGATCCCCTCGGCGATCGCGTCCCGGATGACGCGTTGGAGCACGTCGAAGCTGTCGATGGGGCGGGCGTAGCCCTCGGGTGCCGAGCGCTCGAGGAACTCGCCCCGATCCATGAACATCAACCGGTAGTGGAACGGGTGCTCGAGCGCATACGCCACGTAGGCGCGCGTGACCCTGCGGAACCGCGCCGCGGCGTCGCCGCCCTCGTCGTAGGCGGCCTGCAGGCGCTCGCCGAACTCGGTGAACCCGTCGAGCGCTACGTGGTGCAGCAGATCGTCCTTGTCGTCGAAGTAGTTGTAGATGGTCGTGGCGGAGTAGCCCACCGCCGCGGCGACCTGCCGCAGCGACACGCGCTCCAGCCCGGCCTCGCGGAACAGCTCGATCGCCGCCGCGAGGATCGTCTGCTTCGTGCGGCTGCGCTCGCGTTCCCTCCGTGCGGCGCTCTCGGCCCGCACGCGTTCGTCGAGGGTGGTACCGGCGTCGTCGGGCCCCGTGGAGTCGTCCATGACCGACCCTACATAACGGCGTTAACCTTGTCAACGAGTCGGAGCGGACGCGCGCGCAATCGCGCGGCGAGCTGGGCACCGATCGCCTGCGCTCCCACCCCCGCTACGCCCCCCGGCGACGGTGCCTCAGTGCTGCTTCGAGGCTTCCTTGATCGCGTGCGTCGAGAAGCCGAACTGCGGCAGCTTCGACGCCCCGCCGCCCGACAGGATCGCGCTGTAGAGCTCGGCCAGGTTGCTGCCGCCGACCTCGATCTCCATCCGGAGCTCGGTGCGCAGCTCGTCGAGGGTGCGGTCGTCGAGGAGACGCTCGGTGCCGTACTTCAGCACGTTGGGGCTGACCAGCATCCGGTCGGCCTCGCCCGGCTCGATCTCCAGCAGGAAGTCACGCCCGGCGAGCAGGCCGGCCACCGTCGTGACCTCGCCGAAGGTGCGATTGCGCAGCGCCCGAACCTCGAGCTCGAGCCCGTCCACCGCCCGCAGCGGCTCGACGGCGCGCTCGAGCACGGGCGCGAAGAGCTCGCCCGTGGCCAGCAGCACGCGCTCCGTGCGCGGCAGGCGCTGCGGGATCGTGGGCAGCGGGGCCGCCAGGAAGTCGCGCACCATGCCGACGCCGTTCTCGAGCATCGGGTAGCCCTCGTAGGCCTCGGGCTCCGGCAGCGGCTCGCCCGCGACCAGGTAGAACTCGTCGCTCAGGAACACGAAGCGGGTGCCCCGCTCCGCCAGCATGCGCTGCTGGAATCGGTGCACGCGCCGGATCACGTCCCGCGCCTCGTCGGGTCGGTAGGGGCGCAGGTCCGGCAGGTTCGTGCGGTGATCGGTCAGCCCGACCGGGACCGCGGCGAGCGCCTGCACGTTCGGCCGCGCCGCGAGGTCGGCCATCGTCGTGTCGAGACTGGCGCCGTCGTTGCGGTTCGGGAGCAGCACC
>CBDUCW010000188.1:0-5033 GCA_965365745.1 uncultured Trueperaceae bacterium | reverse complement strand
TCGGCAAGGTCAACGGGTTCAAGACGCGCTTCCACCTGTACACGGTGCCGGGGCAGGTCTTCTACAACTCGAGCCGCAAGCTGATCCTGCGCGGCGTCGACGGCATCGTGTTCGTGGCCGACAGCGCCCCGAACCGCCTGCGCGCCAACGCCGAGTCGCTGCGCAACCTGCGCGAGAATCTCACGGAGTACAACCTCGAGCTCGGCGAGATTCCCCACGTCATCCAGATCAACAAGCGCGACCTCGACGACGCCCTCCCGGCCGACATGATTCGGCGCGTGCTCGATCGCAACTACCCCGACAATCCGAGTGCGACCATTCCCACCTTCGAAGCGGTGGCGATCGACTTCGAGGGCGTGTTCGAGCCGCTCAAGGCCGTCTCCAAACTCGTGCTCGAAAAGCTGGCCCAGAAGGCCTGAGCGCGCACCGGACCGGACGTCCAGCACGGGCCGGGACCCGTGCTAGGCTTCGTTTCGATGAAGACCACACCGCTTCACGACACGCACGTCGCGTCCGGGGCGCGGATGGTGGAGTTCGCCGGATGGGACATGCCCATCCACTTCGACCGGGGCATCAACGAGGAGCACATCGCCGTGCGGCACGACGTCGGCCTGTTCGACGTGAGCCACATGGGGCAGATCCGCGTCCTCGGCTCCGGCGCCGAGGCGTTTCTGTCGTACGCCACGCTCAACGATCCGGCGCGCCTGCGCCCGGGCCGAGCGCAGTACACGATGCTCCCCAACGACCGCGGCGGACTGATCGACGACCTCTACCTCTACCGCGAGACCGAGTCGTTCCTGATCGTCGCCAACGCAGCCAACACCGCCGAGGTCCTCGCCCACCTGCGGGGCCTCGCCAACCGTCGGGGCGACGACGTCCACGTCGTCGACGAGTCGGCGACCTGGGCCCTGCTCGCCCTGCAAGGGCCGGGCAGCGCCCTCCTGCTCGAACGGCAGGTCGACGCCGACCTCTCCGGGCTCAAGAAGAACCGAAGCCTCGAGACCCGCCTGTCGGGCTGCCCGCTCAAGCTCACGCGAACCGGGTACACCGGGGAGGACGGCTTCGAGATCTTCTGCCACCCGACCGACGCGCCGATCGTGTGGGAGATCCTCGTCGACGCCGGCGCGGTGCCGTGCGGCCTCGGAGCACGCGACACGCTGCGGCTCGAGGCCGGCTTTCCGCTCTACGGCAACGAACTCGACGCCTCGACCAACCCCCTCTGCACCCCCTTCGCCTGGGTCGTGAAGGACAAGCCGTTCTTCGGGCGCGAGGCGATGTGGAACCCGCCCTGCGATCGTCGACTCGTCGGGCTGCAGCTGCTCGACCGCGGCATCGCACGCCACGGCTACCGCGTGTTGGACGACGAGGGCACGGCCGTCGGCGAGGTCACCTCGGGGACCATCAGCCCCCTCACCCGCGAGTCGATCGCCTTCGCCTGGCTCGACAGCGCGCTGTGCGAGACCGGCACGACGGTCGACGTCGAGATCCGCGGTCGCGGGGTCGCCGCGACCGTGGTGTCCCTACCCTTCTTCTCCCAGTGACCTGACGTATCGTTTCGCGTGCCGCACCGAAGGGGCAGGGTGCGCCGCGCACTCCGCTTCCTCGAACCCCAGCTCGGAGGACTTCCCATGGCCACGCCCGACGATCGTTCGTACCGCAGCTCGCACGAGTGGGCCACGCCGCCCGACGACGGCGTGATCACCGTCGGCATCACCGAATTCGCGCAGGAACAGCTCGGCGACGTCGTCTTCGTCGAACTCCCCGCGCCCGGCGACCGCGTCACCGAGGGCGACGCCGTGGCTGTGGTGGAGAGCGTCAAGACCGCCTCCGACATCTACGCCCCCGTGTCGGGAACCGTCACCGAGGTGAACGACGCGCTCGAGACCAGCCCCGAGAAGATCAACGACGATCCGTATGGCGACGGGTGGATCTTCAAGCTTCGGGTCGACGACGAAGGCGACCTCGAAGATCTGCTCGACGCGGAGGCCTACGACGAGGTGGCCGAGGCCGAGGCCTGACGTGGACTACACCCCCCACACGGACGCCGACATCCGGCGTGCGCTCGACACGCTCGGCCTCGCGTCGCTCGACGACCTGTTCGCCGACATCCCCGCTTCGCTGCTCGACCCCGAGCTCGATCTGCCCGCAGCGCTCGACGAGACGCGCCTGCTGCGCCACCTCGAATCGCTCGCCGCCCGCAACGAGCACCCGGGCCCCAGCTTCCTAGGCGGCGGGGTTCGCGACCACTTCATTCCGGCCGTGACGCCGGCGCTCGCCCTGCAGAGCGCGTTCGTCACGAGCTACACCCCCTACCAGGCCGAGGTCTCGCAGGGGCTGCTTCAAGCCACCTTCGAGTACCAGACGCTGATGAGCGAGCTGACGGGGCTCCCGATCAGCAACGCCAGCATGTACGACGGCGCCACCGCGGTAGCCGAGGCGGCGCTGCTCGCGGTTCGGCAGACGAACCGGTCGAAGGTCGTCGTGTCGCACGGGGTGCACCCCGAGTCGCGGGAGGTGCTCGCCACCTACCTGAGCGCCCTCGACGTCACGGTGGAGACCGTGGCCCTCGACGACCTGGTGACGCCCGTGCCCGCCCTGGACGACCAGGTCGCCTGCGTCATCGCGCAGCAACCGAACTTCCTGGGCTACCTCGAGCGCATGCCGGAGCTGGCCGAGGCCGCTCACGCGGTCGGTGCGCTCTTCGTGGCGGCGGTCGACCCGCTCTCGCTCGCCGTGTTGGCCGAGCCGGGCAGCTACGGCGCCGACATCGCCGTCGGCGACGGTCAGGTGCTCGGCAACCCGACGAACTTCGGTGGACCGCACTTCGGCTTCATGGTGGTCGCCGAGCGCCTCCTGCGGCAGCTGCCCGGACGCCTCGTCGGGCAGACCACCGACGTCGACGGCGAACGCGCGTTCGTGCTCACCCTTCAGGCGCGCGAGCAGCACATCCGCCGCAGCAAGGCCAAGTCGAACATCTGCTCGAACCATCAGCTGGCGGCCGTCATGGCCACCGTCAATCTGTCGGCGCTGGGCCCGGTCGGCCTCACGTCGATGGCCCGGCGGTCTGCCGAACAGGCGCACGCGCTCGCCGACGCCCTCGCTGCGGCCGGCGCCGACGTCGTGCGCGGCCCGAACTTCTTCTGCGAGTTCGCGGTTCGCACCGCGCAGCCGGGCGCCACGGTGCGCCGCCGCCTGCGCGAAGAAGCCGGCCTCGCGGCCGGGGTGCCGATCCCGGAGGACTACGGGCTCGGCAACGCGGTGCTGCTCGCGGCCACCGAACGGATCGAAGACGAGGACATCGCGCGCCTCGCCGCCGCCTTCGAGGCGATCGGCGAGGCGCCGGGCGCCGCCGCGCCGGAAGGGGTGGCCCATGGCTGAGCGATCCGAGTCGACCGTGCCCTTCCCGCTGATCTTCGAGCGGGCCCGGGCCGGCCGCCGTGCGGCCTGGCCGCCCCCGGCGGGCGACGCCGACCTCGCCGAACTCCTCGGCGAGGAGCAGCTCCGCCGCGAGCCGCCGCGCCTCCCGGAGGTGTCGGAGCTCGATCTCGTCCGGCACTGGACCCAGCTCGCGCAGCGGCAGTTCAGCATCGACGCGAACCCCTACCCGCTCGGCAGCTGCACGATGAAGTACAACCCGAAGGTCCACGAGCGGGCCGCGGCGCTGTTCGAGGACCTGCACCCCTACCAGGATCCCGCCGGAGCCCAGGGCGCGCTCGAGCTGCTCTGGTCGCTGCAGCAGCTGCTCGGCGAGATCACCGGCATGGACGAGGTGACGCTGCAGCCGGCCGCAGGGGCCCACGGCGAGCTGACCGGCATCCTCATGATCCGCGCCTTCCACGAGGCGAACGGCGAGGGCGACCAGCGACGCGTCGTGATCGTCCCGGACGGGGCCCACGGAACCAACCCGGCGACCGCCACCATGGTCGGCTACGACGTGGTCGAGGTGCCCACCGGCCCCGATGGCGAGGTCGACCTCGAGGCCTACACCGAGGCGCTCTCCCCCGCGGTCGCGGCGATCATGCTCACGAATCCCAACACCCTGGGGATCTTCGAGACGCGCATCGAGGAGATCGCGCGCCGAGCCCACGCGGTCGGCGCCCAGCTCTACTACGACGGCGCCAACGCGAACGCGATCGTGGGCCGTGCGCGCCCCGGCGACATGGGCTTCGACGTCGTCCACCTGAACCTGCACAAGACCTTCACGACGCCCCACGGCGGCGGCGGACCCGGCACCGGTCCGGTCGGCGTCAAGGCGCACCTGCGCCCCTTCCTGCCGGCGCCGCGGATCGTGCGCGTCGAGGACCCCGAGGCGGCCGACGGCGTGCGCTACGACCTCGACGCGCACGTGCCGCAGAGCATCGGGCGCATGCGCAGCTTCTACGGGAACTTCGGCAACCTCGTGCGCGCCTACACCTACATTCGCGGCCTCGGCCCCGACGGCCTGCGGCGCGTCGCCACCTTGGCCGTGCTGAACGCGAACTACCTGCGCGCGAAGATGAAGGACGCCGGCGTGTCGGTGCCCTTCGATCGCGTCAACATGCACGAGTTCGTGGCCCGGCCGCCCGAGGGCATGAAGACGATGGACATCGCCAAGGCGCTGCTCGATCATGGGGTGCACCCGATGACGGTGTACTTCCCGCTCGTCGTGAAGGAAGCGATGATGGTCGAGCCCACCGAGACCGAGTCGCTCGAGACGCTCGACGCCTACGCCGCGGCGCTGGGGACGGTGCTCGAGCGCGCGAAGGCGGACCCGGACTACCTCGAAGGCGCCCCCTACACGACGACCGTACGCCGGCTCGACGAGGTCACCGCGGCGCGCAATCCGATCCTGCGGTACGTCTTCGGAGACGGTGCGACCGGGGCCGACTGACGCCTCCGTCGGAGCCGCTGGCTGAGGGCGACGCGCCGCTTCCGCGCGCGCTCACCGAGGAAGAACGCGAGGTGCGACGCAAATGCGCGCACCGACGAACGAGCTCCCGAAGAACGATCAAGACTCGGCCCCGCGCTTCGTGCGAAGCGCGGGGCCGAACCGG
>CBDUCW010000187.1:0-5036 GCA_965365745.1 uncultured Trueperaceae bacterium | reverse complement strand
CGCGAAACGCGCCCACGCAGCAACGGAAGAGCATAGCCGGATTCCACCCCGCTTGTCCACCCGCTGGGGGACGGAGCATCGCCGCGCCGGGGGTTCGGACCGGCGCCGCGCGCACCGGCGGCGTGCGCCGACCGCGCACGGGCCGCGCTCAGGTGCTGAACAGGCTGCTCACCGACGCGTTGTCGTGCACGTTGCGAATCGCCTTCGCCAGCAGCGGTGCGACCGACAGCACCTCGACGCCGTCGGCGACGTTCTCGAAGGGGATGGTGTCGGTGACGATGACGCGCGAGATCGCCTCGTGGTCGAGGCGCTCGAGGGCGGGCGGCACGAAGACGGGGTGCGTCGCCATCACCGTGACGTCCGGCTGGGCCCCGAGCTTCATCAGCGCGTCGATCCCGCGCCGCATCGTGCCCGCCGTCGAGATCATGTCGTCGATCATGATCGGACGCAGCCCCTCGATGTCGCCGATCACGTGCGAGACCTCGGTCTCGGTGGCGCTGAAGCGTCGCTTGTAGAGCATGGCCAGCGGAAGGTTCAGGAAGTTCGCGAGCCGCCGCGATTCGGTGGCGCGGCCGACGTCCGGCGAGACCACGACGGCATCGCTGAGGTCGCTCTTGCGCAAGTGCTCGCCGAGCAGATCGAGCGCGGTCAGGTGGTCGACCGGGACGTCGAAGAACCCCTGGATCTGCCCCGCGTGCAGGTCGATCGTGATGACGCGATCGACGCCGGCCGTCTCGAGCAGGTTCGCCACCAACTTGCCGGTGATCGGCTCGCGCGGCTGCAGCTTCTTGTCCTGGCGCGCGTAGCCGAAGTACGGGATCACGGCGTTGATGCGCCAGGCCGACGCGCGCTTGAGCGCGTCGGCGAGCACCAGCACCTCCATCAGGTTGTGGTTCACGGGGGCGCAGGTCGACTGGATGATGTAGCAGTCGCTGCCGCGCACCGACTCGCCGATCGAGATCTGCGTCTCGCTGTCAGGAAACTGCGACACGGTGCCCGGCGCGAGCTCCATGGCGAGGTTCGTGGCCACGGCCTGGGCCAGCACCGGCGTGGCCGTTCCGCAGAACAGCTTGACGTCGTCGCCGGCCCTCACGCGGTCGTCCCGCGATCGGGGCTTCGGAGCTCCGAAGCGAACGACGGGCGGCGGTGCGGCGCCCGCCCGACGGCGGCGGCCACGGGATCGACGACGACTTCGACGTCGGTGGCGGCGCGTGGGGCGGACGGCGGGCGCGCGCAGGACGCGCGAAGTGCGTTCACCAGGGTTCTCCTCGAGCGGGACCGGAGGCGGGGCCGGATGCGGGCGCGTCGAGTATACCGGAGCCCCGCGGGCGAACGCTCAGCGGGCGTATTCGACGGCGCGCGACTCGCGCACCACCGTCACCTGCACCTGCCCTGGGTACTCCATGTCCTGCTCGATGCGGTTCGCGATGTCGCGTGCCAGCAGCACCGCCGAGGCATCGTCGACCTTGTCGGGTTCGACGAGGATGCGGATCTCGCGGCCGGCCTGGATCGCGTAGCTCTTCTCGACGCCGGGGAAGCTGGTGGCGATGTTCTCGAGCCCTTCGAGGCGCTTGAGGTAGCTCTCGAGCGTCTCGCGGCGGGCACCCGGCCGCGCGGCGCTGATCGCGTCGGCGGCGTTGACGATGACCGGGAACAGCGTCTCGGCGACGTCGAGATCGTGGTGGTTGGCGATCGCGTCGATGACCTCCGACGGCTCGCCGAAGCGGCGGCCGAGGTTGGCCCCGATCTCGGTGTGGGTTCCCTCGATCTCGCGGTCGATCGATTTGCCGATGTCGTGGAGCAGGCCGGCGCGCCGCGCGAGCGTCTCGTCGAGCCCGAGTTCGGCGGCGATGATGCCGCTCATGTGGGCGACCTGCACCGAGTGCTTGAGGATGTTCTGGCCGTAGCTGGTGCGGAAGTGCATGCGGCCGAGGAGCTGCACCATGCCGGGCTTGAGGCCGACGACGTTGGCCTCGAGCGCGGCCTCGTCGCCCTTCTCGCGGATGTAGCCCTGCATCTCCTGCTGGGCCTTCTGCACGACCTCTTCGATGCGCGCGGGGTGGATGCGCCCGTCGGCCACGAGCTCGGTCAGCGCCAGCTGGGCGACCTCGCGACGGATCGGGTTGAAGGACGAGAGCAGCACGGCCTCGGGCGTGTCGTCGATGATCAGGTCGACGCCCGTCAGCGCCTCGAAGGCGCGGATGTTGCGCCCCTCGCGCCCGATGATGCGGCCCTTCATGTTGTCGTTGGGGATCGGCACCACGCTGACGCTGATCGCGGCCGAGACCTCCGAGGCGCTGCGCTGGATCGCCTGCGCGACGATCGTCTGCCCCTTGCGCTTGGCCTCGGCGTCGGCGCGGTCGAGCGCGGCCCGGATGCGCACCGCCTTCTCCCGCTCGAGCTCGCCTTCGAGCCGCTCGAGGATCATCGCGGTGGCCTGTTCGCGGCTGAGCTGCGCCACCGTGTGCAGCTGGGTCTCGACCTCGTCGCGCTTCGCCGCGAGCTCGGCTTCGCTCGCATCCAGCCCCGCGGAGCGTTCGTCGAGCTTCTCCTCCTGCTCGTCGAGGCGCAGGGCGCGGGCGTCCTGCTGCTCGCCGCGCCGGGTGAGGCGGTCCTCGAGCTGTTCGAGCTTCTGCCGGTCCTGCCGGACCTCTTCGCGCGCCTCGCGGGCGTCCTCGCGGTCGCGCTCGGCCTCGGTGCGGAGCCGTTCGAGCTCCTGCTCGGTCTGCCGCCGCGCGCGCTCGAGCTCCTCGTCGAGCTTCGTGCGGGCCCGCTCGGCGTCCGCCTCGGCCCGGGCGCGCTCCTCCTGGAGCACGGCGCGGGCGTCGCGGGTGGCTTGGGTGGTGATGTCCTTCGCGTCGCGTTCGGCGCGCTCGAGCCGGGCCTTCGCCTCGGCTTCGGCGCGCTCGAGGGCGTCCCGATCGCGGCCGCGCCGGATGGCGAAGCCGAGCGCCGCACCGATGGCGGCAGCGATCAGAACGGCCACGATCAAGAGCGGCCAGTTCATGCGTCCTCCTTGCAACGGAGTTCCGCGCGGCCCATGGGCCGCGGGCTCCGGGATGTGAGGGTGGGGTGGGGAACGAGACTCATGGTGGGGACCGCAGCAGGTGCCGCAGGAGGAGGTGGAGGGTCGCGAACGCCACGCGGTCGCGGAGCCAGGCCTCGCCGTGATCGGGGAGGCGGAGCGTCGTCGTCTCGGGCTCGAGGCCGGTGTCGGCGGGCGTCGCGGGATGCGAGCTCGCCTTCGTCGCGGGATCGTTCGGTTCGCCGTTCGGCGAGCCGGGAACGAGGCCGATGGTCACGCGGGCGCCGCGGGCGGAGCGTGGCTCCGACGGCGACGGCTCGGCGTCCCGCTGGAACGGTCCGGTGAACAGGACGACGTCGGCGGGAAGGCCCCGGGCGCGGCGGATCGCCGCGTGGACGCGGGCTTCGAGCCCGGCCGGGGACGCATCGGCAGGCGCCGGGTGCGGCGCCGGGGACGGCAGCGACGGATCCGCGTCGGGCGGATCGGAATCGAGCGATGGACGTGCGAACGCGTCGGGACGCCATGCTACCACGGCGCCCGTGAGGGCCGTTCCTCCGGGATCGGCCGCCGAGACGAGGTCGGCGAGGCGCCCCCCGGTGCCGATCTCGGCCAGCGCGAGGCGCAGCCCTCGGGCTGCTAGGGCGTCGACCGCCCGCGCGGCGAGTTCGTCGTCGTCGCGGCCCCACAGGTGGTCGCCGAGCGCGGCTTCGACCTGCGAAACGGCGGGGGCGAGCAGGCGCCGGGCGTGGCCCGCGTCGCCGGCCTTCGCCGCGACGCGGACGTGCACGCCGTCGCGCTTGGCGTAGGTCGCCACGCTCGGGTTGGCGGCGCCGGTGAGGGCGCCGAGCCGGTCGGCGACCGTCGACTCGCCCAGCCCGTGGCTCTTGAGCGTCGTCGCGGCGAAGGTGGCGTCGGGCGTGCGCAGGCGGGGGACGACCTCGTCGCGCCACATGCGCTCGAGTTCGTGCGGGGGGCCCGGCAGCGCCACGACGACGCGTTGCCTCCCGGCGCGCCGCAGGCGCACCATCCACCCGGGCGCCGTGCCGACGGGGTTGGGTAGCGCCCGCGCCGACGGGATGCGCCACGCCTGCTTGAGATTGCGCTCGGGCATGGAGCGGCCGAACGACGCGAACCGGTCGCGCAGCTCCCGTTCGAGGTCGGGGTCGATCGCGGGCTCCTCGCCGACGGCGGCCGCGATCGCTTCGCGGGTGGTGTCGTCGTCGGTGGGGCCCAGCCCGCCGCAGAGGACGACCAGGTCGCTGCGCTCGAGGGCCGCCTCGAGGGCGCGACGGATCCGCGGGAGGTTGTCGCCCACGCGCTGCGACCAGTAGACGTCGACGCCGCGCTCGGCGAGCCGCGCGGCCAGCCAGGCGCTGTTCGTGTCGACGATCTCGCCGAGCAGCAGTTCAGTGCCCACGGCGATGAGCTCGGCGCTGCCGACGCGGGGACGTTCGTCGTCGCCGGCGCGCTCCCGGGGCGGGACCGGCGCTGCGCCGTCGGAGCTCGGTCGGTCGGCGTCGGACGGGTGTTTGTCGGCGGCGTCGGCGTCGTCGGAGGCGGCGGACATGGGGCAGGATACCTCGCACCGGACGGCGCCGAATTGGCAGCGGTGTCGCGGTGGCCGTGCCGACCGCTCTGCTAGCATCCGAACATGCTCGATGCATCGAAGGTCCGCCCGCCGTCGACGGTCCGCCCGGTCCCCGAGGGGGCGAGGGCGTGACCGCGTCGACGCGCCGCGAACTCCGCGGAACGGCGTGGGAGTCGAACGCCGGCCGCAGCGTGAAGGACGAGTTGCGCGCCAACCTCGTCGCGCGCCTGCAGGCCAACGAGCCGATCTTCCCGGGCATCGTGGGGTACGAGCAGACGGTGACGCCCCAGATCGTCAACGCGCTGCTCTCGCGGCACAACTTCATCCTGCTGGGGCTGCGGGGGCAGGCCAAGACGCGCATCCTGCGGCAGCTGGCCGACCTGCTCGATCCCGAGATCCCCGTGCTCGCCGACAGCGAACTGC
>CBDUCW010000186.1:0-5037 GCA_965365745.1 uncultured Trueperaceae bacterium | reverse complement strand
TCGGTCACGGGCGAACCGTACCAGGCGAGTTCGGGGCCGTCCCGTGCCGGGGCGCGGCGTCGCGATCCGGCAACGGCCCGGCGGGTGCGAGCGTCACGGCGTCCAGAAGCCCTCGTGGACGGCGCGGGCCTCGTCCTCGAGCAGCGGGCCCACCACCTCGGTCGCCCCGCGGCCGGCGGCGAAGACGCGCCGGCAGGGGAGATCGAGCGTCGGATTCGCGGGATCGTCGCCCGTGAGGTCGGCGAGGCGCTGCTCGGGCAGCCCGTAGACGACGCGTCCGATGCCGGCCCAGTAGATCGCCCCAGCGCACATCGCGCACGGTTCGGTGCTCGTGTACAGCGTCGCCGTGCGCCGCAGCGCCGGGTCGACCGCGGCCGCCGCCCGCACGAGGTTCGTCTCGGCGTGGCCGGTGGGGTCGCCGGCATCGTTCACCGTGTTCGCGGCCTCGGCCAGCACCGTGCCGTCCGCGCCGACGAGCAGCGCGCCGAAGGGGTGGTTGCCGGCGCTGCGCGCGGCGCGGGCGAGATCGAAGGCGCGGCGCAGGTGGCTCGCGTCGGCCGACGGCGTGCCCGGGGCGCCGGCGGACGACGCGTTCCGGGCGCTGCCGTCCGGCTCGTCGCCCGGGGTCGGGGCGGTGGGGTTTCGGTCGTCGGAGGCGGGGGTCACGTCAGTCTCCTTCCGGGAGGTCATGGTCGAGCACCCCCACGAGCTGGGCCGCGGTGGCGAGCGCGATGGCCGCCGGCCGCTTTCCGGGCACGCCGGGCAGGCCGAGCGGGGTGGTGACGCGCGCCAGCGCGTCCTCGTCGTGGCCGGCCTCGCGGAGCCGGCCGCGAAAGCGGCTCCACTTGGCCTTCGAGCCGATGAGCCCCACGAAGCCGAAGGCCGGTCCGGCCCGCTCGCGACGCAGGGCGGCGTCGAGGACGGCGAGGTCCTCGGCGTGGTCGTGGGTGAGGATCACGAGGTGGGCTCCGGCGGGCAGGTCGTCGATCGCGGCCTCCGGCACCGGCTCGAGGCGGCGCGCCACGCGGGCCGCCGAGGCCGCGGGCGCGGCGATCCCCTCGATCCGATCGGCGCGGCCGTCCACGACCACGATGTCGATCGGCAGTCCGGCGAGAACGCGAACCAGTTCGCTGCCCACGTGCCCCGCCCCGAAGACGGCGACGGTGGGGCGCGGCTCGACGAAGGGCTCGAGCAGCACCGTCACCTCGCCGCCGCAGCACTGCACGGCGTCTTCGCCGCCCTCGGGCGTGAGCCGCGCCTCGAGCAGCTCCGCCGCCGAGGTCGACGCCGCGAGCAGCTCGCGCGCGCGCCGCGCGGCACGCGCCTCGAGATCGCCGCCGCCGATCGTGCCGAACTGGTCGTCGGCCGTGACGATCATCTTCGTCCCCGCCGGCCGCGGCGCCGAGCCGCGCACGGCGGCCACCGTAACGAGCACGGCGGGCGTGCGGCTCGCCCGGAGCTCGGCGAGGCGGTCGAGCCAACTCACCGGGCGACCGCTCCGCTCGGCGTCACGCGTCGCTCGGCGCGGCCGAGGGCGCCCCCGCCGGGTCCGACCCGGCCGGACCCTGGGCCGAGCGCGCGCGCACGCGGTCGATCGCATCGAGAATGGCTTCGGGCGTGGAGGGGGCCGCGAGCTCCACCCGCGGCGGCGCGTCGCCGAACGCCGCGACGGCATCGCGGATCGCCTCGCGGACGCTGATCGCGAGCATGAAGGGCGGCTCGCCGACCGCCTTGGAGCCGTAGATCACGCCGTCCTGTGCGGCGCGATCGAGCAGGCGCACGTGGAAGGCGTCGGGGACCTCGCCGGTCGTCGGGATCTTGTAGGTGGACGGCTCGACCGTGCGGTTGCGGCCGGCCTCGTCCCACACGAGCTCCTCCATCGTCAGCCAGCCCATCCCCTGCACGAAGCCCCCCTCGATCTGTCCGAGGTCGATGGTCGGATTGAGCGAGTCGCCGACGTCGTGCACGATGTCGACCCGCTCCAGCGACCACTCGCCGGTGTAGCCGTCGACGATCACCTCGCTGACGGCGGCGCCGTAGGCGAAGTAGTGGAACGGGCGGCCCGACCCCTTGATCTTGTCGAAGAAGAGGTTCGGCGTGCGGTAGAAGCCGGTCGCGGAGAGGCTCACCTGCTGCAGGTAGGCGCGCCCGACGACCGCTTCGAAGGCCAGGGTGGTGGCGGGGTCGGCGACGTGCCACACGCGGTCGTCGCCGAAGCGGATGCCGTCGGGATCGAGGGCGTCAGCAGCGAGGGCGTCGGCGTCGCCGTCGGCCCGGTCCGCGCCGGGATCGGCGGGCATCCCGCTCCCCGCGGCGGGCGCGGTGCCGTCCCCGCGCAGCATGGCCGCCGCGACCGGCGCGAGGCGCGCCTGGATCGTGCGGCAGGCTTCGAGCACCGCCTGCCCGTTGAGGTCGGAGCCCGCCGACGCGGCGGTGGCGCTCGTGTTGGGCACCTTGTCGGTCGCGGTGGGCATCATGCGGATGCGCGCCCGGTCGACGCCGAGGGCGCGCGCGGCGACGGCGAGCATCTTCGTGTGCAGGCCCTGCCCCATCTCGGTGCCGCCGTGGTTGAGCTGCACCGAGCCGTCCGCGTAGACGAGCACGAGCGCGCCCGCCTGGTTGAGCGGCGTGGTGGTGAAGCTGATGCCGAACTGCACCGGCGTGATGGCGAGACCGCGCTTGCGGTGCGGGTCGGCCGCGTTCGCCGCGACCAGGGCCTCGCGGCGCGCCGCGACGTCGGCGTCGCGGTGCAGCTCGGACCAGATGCGTGCCGTGCGCACGCCCTCGAGCTCCTGTCCGTAGTGCGTGACGTCGCCGTCGGTCGCGAAGTTTCGCTCCCGCACCTGCTCCGGCGGAAGGCCGAGCCGGCGGGCGACGTGGTCCAGGATGTCCTCGACGACGACCATCCCCTGCGGCCCCCCGAAGCCGCGGAAGGCGGTGTTCGAGGCCGCGTTCGTCTTGCAGACGCGCCCCCGCACGGCCATCGCCGGCACGGCGTAGGCGTTGCAGGTGTGGAACATGGCGCGCTGCAGCACCGGGTGCGAGAGATCCGAGGACCAGCCGCCGTCGCTGAACAGGTCGATGGCGAGGGCGTGCAGACGGCCGTCCGCGTCGAAGCCGACGCGCCACTCGCCCTGGAACGGGTGGCGCTTGCCGGTGAGCGTCATGTCGAGGTCGCGCGGCAGCCGCACGAGGGCCGGACGTCCGGTCGCGTGCGCGGCCAGCGCGGCGACGGCGGCGAAGGGCGCGGCCTGGGTCTCCTTGCCTCCGAAGCCGCCGCCCATGCGCAGGCAGGTCACGACGACGTCGTTCGCGCGGAGGCCGAGGGCGTGGGCGACGATCATCTGCGTTTCGCTCGGGTGCTGGGTGGAGCTGACCACGTGCACGTGCCCCTCGGCATCGATCCGGGCCCAGCTCGCGTGCGTCTCCAGGTAGAAGTGATCCTGCCCGCCGACGGAGGTGCGCCCCTCGAGGCGGTGCGGCGCCGCGGCGAGCGCGGACTCGACGTCGCCGCGCCCCATGCGCTGGAGATCGCCGTGGAAGCTCTCCGCGGCGACGGCGGCCTCGATGCCGAGGATCGCCGGCAGCGGTTCGGTTTCGACCGCGACGCGCTCGGCCGCGGCACGGGCCAGATCGGCGGTATCGGCCACGATCCAGGCGACGGGCTGCCCCCAGTAGCGCACCGCGTCGGTCGCGAGGATCGGCTCGTCGTGCACGATCGCGCCGCTGTCGTTCGCCCCCGGAATGCGCTCCGCGGTCAGCACCGCGCGTACGCCCGGCGCGGCCTCGGCGGCATCGGTCTCGAGCCGGAGGATGCGGGCGTGCGCATGCGGAACCGTGACCGGCCAGCAGGTCAGGGCGCCGGCGGGCGGGGCGTCGGCCGTGTACGTCGCCGTGCCTGCGACGTGGTGGCGGGCGCTCTCGTGGGCGGTCGCCCGCATCGGGCCGCTGGTGCGGTCGTCGCTCACGGGCGCGTCCGCTGCGGCGATGCGGTGGGCGGCATCGGAGGCGCCGGCGTGGGCGGCGCCACGGTATCGGTCGACGCGGCCGCGAAGCGCCGGAACAGGTTGCCGGCGAGGCGGCGTCGGTACGAGGCGCTCCCCCGCAGGTCGTCGAGCGGTGCGAAGGCGGCTTCGAGCCGCACGGCGGCGGCGTCGACCGTCGCGGCATTCCACGGCCGACCCACGAGCCAGGCCTCGACGTCCTGCGCCCGGACGGGGGTGGCGGCGACGCCGCCGTAGGCCAAGCGGGCGTGGACCACCTCGTCCCGCGGGCCGAGGTCGATCACGTACGCGGCGGCGACGATGCTGATGTCGTCGGTTCCGCGTTTGCCCACCTTGGCGCTGTGCTCGAGCCGTCGCGAGGCCCCGTCGCTGGGTCCGCGGCGCCAGCGCGCGGCTTCGATGAGCTCGCCCGGACCCCACGCCGTCTCGCGGTAGCCGACGAAGGCGTCGGCGATCGGCAGCGTGCGGCGGTCGAGCGAGCCCCCGTCCGCCAGGCGCACGAGGTCGAGGTCGGCGTCGAGCGCGAGCAGGACGGGAGCCAGGTCGCCGATCGGCGAGGCCGTGCCGAGGTTCCCGCCGAGCGTCGCCCGGTTGCGGATCTGGCGGGCGGCGAACCAGCGCAGCATGGTGTCCAGCGCCGGCGAGACGCCGGCAAGGGTGCGTTCGACCTCGCTCAGCGGGTCGGCGGCGCCGACCCGCACCTCGCGACCGTCGACGCGCGTACCGCGCAGCTCGGGCACCGCCTCCAGCGAGATCCACAGGCCCGGGCGCCGCCCGTGCTTGGCGACCTCGACGCCGAGATCGGTGGCGCCGGCCACGGGCGTCGCATCGTCGTGCGCGAGGAGCGACAGGGCGTCGACGAGGGTGGCCGGCCGGACGAAGCGCCCGCCCTCGCGTGCGAGATCGGTGGGGCGGGGGAGGGGTGGCTCCGGGGCTCCCCCGTCCTCGGTGCCGCCCGGGGCGCGCGCCGCAGACTGCTGCGAAGTACGCCCATCGTGGTCTCCGACCCCCTCTGTACTTTGATACGCTCGAT
>CBDUCW010000185.1:0-5164 GCA_965365745.1 uncultured Trueperaceae bacterium | reverse complement strand
AGCTCCCCGCCAACGGCCGATTCCAGCAGCCCGCGGATGTTGTGCCCGTCGATCGAAATCTCGCCGCTGAGTTCGAGCGGGTTGTTTTCGAGCGCGGTCACGCGGGCTTCGAGATCGTCGATACCGGCGACGGCATCTTCAACCGCGCTGACGCGGTCGTTCATGGCGACCTGGTCACGGCGGAGGAGGATGACGAATTCGCGGATGTTCGCGATGTCGTTGCCGTTGCGGGCGACGCGGTCCATGAGACCGGCGGGCATGACGCCCATGCCTTCGGCAGCTTCGCAGCTGCACTCGCGGCTCTGGAGCTCGGTCACGCTGTTGTTGAGAACGCGAACCGCAGCCGTAAGAGCTTCGATCGAGGCGGAGTTGTCGTCGGCGGTCGCGGCAGCGCGCGCGGCAGCGTTGGACGCATCACCAGCGGCGGCGGCGGCAGCTTCGGCCTGCGCCTGCGCGGTGTCGACGGCCATGCGCAGCGAGGCGATCTGGTTCTGCACTTCGCGAACCATTTCGTCGCTCGAGTCCATCGCAGCAGCTTCGAGATCGGCGATGCGCGCCTCATTGGCGGTCACATCATCCGACAGGCTGGCGACGGCGCTCTCGGCGGCCGAGAGGCGAACGCCCTGCGACGCAACGTCGCTGGCGAGTTCTTGCACGGCGGCGCGGAGCGCGGCCATGTCTTCGTCGGCCATCGCCATCGCGGCGTCCATGTTTTCGGCAACGATGTTCAGCATGCGGCTGATGACAAGCGCGGCCTGGTAGCGGGTGAAGCTTTCGTTGCCACGGAAGGTGCCATCAGGGAAACCGATGACGATTCCGAGGTCGGCGATTTCCATCACGGCGTCGCCGGCCCAGTGGTTCTCCGGGATGTCCGGGAACATGTTGTGGCCTGCAGCGAGCGCACCGCTCAGGAAGAGCGCCGCAAAGAGAGAGATGAGTAGTTTCTTCATGTGTACCCCTTGAAACGTGAAGTGAATTCCTGCGGGAGTCTCCCGCAGGTCCTGCGGCGACGGGGGTCGGAGGGGCGCCGAGCCGTATCGCGGAGTGTCCGTGTTTCCTCGCGCGTCGGGCATCGGTCGGCCGGTCTCGAACCGTTCCGCCGGGTCTCGGGTCTCTTCACCGCCGGTTTCAAAGGTGTGCACCTCCTTCCGTGCGGCAGCGACTCTACTCCGAGTCCACCAGAAAGTATTTCATAGTGGCGGGGGGTGCGTCAACCGCTGATGAACGGTGTATGAGAAGGACTTTCGCTCGTGTGGGACGCGAAATCTTCTCCAATGCGAAATCTCTCTCATCCGTTCATAATGAGCCGGATTCGCCCGAATATGCGCGTGCCCGAGCGGGTTCCTGCCGGTTTGGGGAAGATGCCGTCCAGGACGCTCTTCCCTCCCGTTCGAAGCGGGGACGTCAGAGACGGCGCCGCCGAGGGGTCGTGCATCGGGCGTGCATGGGGCCCGCGAACCCACCCTCGGGGCTATGATGCCGCCCATGGCTCGCATCCGGATCCCAGAAGCCGACGCCATGCTCGACGAGGCCGTCCCCGTCCTCGACAAGGGCTTCGTGCGCCTCGTCGACTACCTCGGAGGCGATGCACGCATCGTGCAGGCCGCCCGGGTGTCGTACGGCGAGGGGACGAAGACGGTCCGCGAGGACCGCGCGCTCATCGACTACCTGATGCGCAACAAGCACACGAGCCCCTTCGAGCAGGTCATCTTCACGTTCCACGTCAAGATGCCGATCTTCGTCGCGCGCCAGTGGATCCGGCACCGCACCGCCCGCCTCAACGAGATCTCGGGACGCTACTCGGTGATGAAGGACGAATTCTACGTCCCGCAGCCGGACGAGGTGCGCTTCCAGTCGAAGCGCAACAAGCAGGGGGGCGCCGACGACGAGGTTCCGGCGGACCTCCGGGGCGCGGTCATCGACCGCCTGACCGCGGAGCAGTCCGACATCTACGGATCCTACGAGGGCCTGCTCGAGGACGGCATCGCCCGCGAACTCGCCCGCGTCAACCTGCCGCTGGCGCTCTACACCGAGATGTACTGGCAGATCGACCTGCACAACCTGTTCCACTTCCTGCGGCTGCGCATGGACTGGCACGCCCAATACGAGATCCGCGTCTACGGCGACGCGATGGCGACCATGGTCCAGGCGGTCGCTCCGATGGCCTACGCGGCGTTCGAAGAGCACATCCTCCACGGTCGATCGCTGTCGAAGACCGAGCTCGAGATCGTGCGCGACGCGCTCGACGCCGACGCCTTCGAGGCCGCGATCGAGGCGTCGGACCTTCGCGCCAGCCGACGCCGCGAGCTCCGCGAGAAGCTCGGGCTCGACGCCGACTGAGCCGGTGCGCTACCGCATCGTCGCGGTCGGATCGCTGCGCCGTGGCTTCGCCAAGAGCGGCTGCGACCACTACGCCGATCGGCTCGGGCGCTACGGGCAGGTCGAGCGTCGCAGCGTGCGCGAGGGGAAGGGCCCGCCCGAGCGCGTGGCCGAGGACGAGGCCGACGCGCTGCTCGCCCAGGCCGACGGCCGCATCGTCGCGCTGGACGAGCGCGGCGAGCGCCTGACGTCGAAGGGGCTCTCGGTGCGCATCGGCAACCTCGAGATCCGGGGCACCAGTCGCCTCAGCATCCTGATCGGTGGCGCCGCCGGGCTCGCGCCGCGGGTTCGCGACGCCGCCCACGAGGTGTGGCGCCTGTCGGACCTCACGCTGGCGCACGAACTCGCGCAGTTGGTGCTGCTCGAACAGCTGTACCGGGCCGAGACGATCCGCGCCGGCCACCCGTACCACCGCGAGGGCTAGGCGCTCCGCAGCCTCGTGCGTGCCGAAGGCGCGATCGCGCCGCGAGCTCGATCGCGTGGGAGGCTGGCTCCTGGCTAGAACTCGGTGGCGTCGGACTCCGCGCCGTCGGCGACCGCCACGCGCCGCTGCGACACGAGCGCCGCGTACAGCGAGAGCACGTCGGAGGCGAGCCGTTCGAGGCCGTCCATGGCGAGCGCCTCGCGCTCGCGAAGGCACAGGATGTGCCGCTCCCCCACCATGACCCGGTCCATCCCCGTCGCATCGAGCGTGCGTCGCAGGATCGACCGGACCGGCGGAGTGAGGAGCGCCGCCCCCTCGTCGGGCTCGCGCGAGAAGACCGTCACGTGCTCCTCGAAGGCGTCGTCGGCGGCGACGTGCACGGCGGCCCCCCCGCTGCGACCCGCTTCGATCCGCTCGACGACCGCGTGCCCCTTGGGGATGGCACGGAATCCGGTCTCGACGAACGGCCGGCGGGCGCGCAGAAGGGCGCCGGAGCCGCGCTTGGCGACACCGCCTGCGGGCCCCTTCCACCCCCGCTCGAGGTCGAACAGATAGAGCGACGGCTGCCCGTCCCGCCGCAAGGCGAACATCGGACCCAACGTCGCCCCGTCGAGGGCGAGGTTGCGGCCGATCCGCTCGGCGCGGTCGACCGCGTCTTCGAGCTCGAGCCGCTGCGCCAGCTCCTCCCAGCGATCCGCTCGCGTGGGCTCGCGTTTCGCGCGCCGAAAGAACATGGCCGAAGCGTACCCCAGCCCCCGAGCCGTCCCTGGGACGGTTCGCACGAGCGCGCCGGGCTCGGCTACAGGTTGAAGCCGAACATGCGCATCTGCTTCTTGCCGTCGTCGGTCATCTTCTCGGGGCTCCACGGCGGGCTCCACACGAACTCGACCTTGACGCGGTTGACGCCTTCGACCTTCATCGCGGCGAGCTCCGCATCGGCCTGGATCATGTCCTGGACCGGGCAACCCGGCGAGGTGAGGGTCATCTCGATGTCGGCCTTGCCGTTCTCGTCGACGGCGAGTCCGTAGATCAGACCGAGGTCGACCACGTTCACGGGGATCTCGGGGTCGCGGACCACCTTGAGCGCCTCGAGGATGTCCTTCTTGACCGCTTCGGTGTCGACGCCGCCCCCGCCGGTTCCCGCTTCGGAATCCACGGCGGTCGCCGCTGCGTCCGCGTCGTTCGGCGTGGTCGGTGTGTTGGTGGTGGGTTCGGTCGTCGCGTCGCTCATGGGATCACCTCGGGGTCGATCGTGCCGTCCGGCCGGCCTGCGGGTCGTGGGCGAGCCCGAAGCACCGTCCGGACCCGTGTGCCGTGACTGTCGCTGGGCCGGCCACGGAGCCGGCCATGAAGCCGGCCTCTGTGAGCGTCAAGCTAGCAGACGCAGGTGGACGACACGGTTCGCTGTGCGCCAGAGTCGCGGGCGCGCCTCAGGCCGGCGGGTCCTCGTCGCCGGCGATGCGCCGCGCCAGCATGTCCTCGGCCTCGCCGATGTCGGCGGCGAGTTCGTCCCGCACGAGTTCGACGCGCTCCTGCACCTGCTCGAGCCGCTCCTTGGTGCGCATCTCGAAGTCGGCCAAGGCCCCACGCACCTCGGTCGCCAAGGCCTCGCTCCGTTCCACCATCACGCCCTCGAGGCTGTCCGCCCGCTCGCGGTGGGCCTTCTCGAGCGCGACGAGCTCCTCCTGCCGGCGCCGCTCGAGCTTGCCCTGCAGCGACTCGACCGTGCGCTCGAGGTGGTTGAGCCGGCGCAGGTGCGACGCCCGGTCGAGAAGCGAGGCGAAGAAGAACAGCACGCTGAGCGCGAGCGCCGTCAGGAGCAGCACCAAGCCGAGCGGCAGGGTGATCGACAGCACCAGGAAGTCGATCGGCAGCGGCTCGGTCAGCGCGGGCCAGTTGACGACCGCGAACAGGACGGCGAGCAGCACCACGAGGGTGAGCAGGATTCCGCGAAAGCGCATGAAGGCAGCATACCGTCGGCTCCGCGGCGCCTCGGGCGGACGAAGGTGCCCCGTGCGACCCGGCGGCGCATTCTTCGTCCCGGAAGTGCGCGAGCAACCGTCGTCCGGCCTTCGCGCGCGCCGGCGCGCCTGCCAATCGCCTCAGAACCCGCCGTCGTCCGGTCGATGCGCGCGCCGGCGTGCAGGCGGGTCGCCTCAGGTGCCGGCGGGCAAGCCCGATGCCGCATTCGCCGGCGGGCAAGCCGGACGCTGGGGGCGCCGGCGGGCAGGCCGGACGCCGAGTGCGCCGGCGCGCACGCGGGTCGCTACCAGGCGGCGTAGCGGTCGCGGTACACGGCGAAGGCGAGCGTCAGCGCCAGCACCGTGGACACCAGGCTGGTCCCGCCGTACGACACCAGCG